>CAZCXL010000023.1:0-16333 GCA_964502625.1 uncultured Planctomycetales bacterium
CTTTGCCAGGGATGGGGAGTGCGCGTGCATCTGATCTCCACCGGTGCCGCAACGGCAGCGAGGGGGGGGGAAGTGCGCGCACTCGCCGAGCGGACCGGAGGCAGCTTTCATCGCGCCGAAGACGCCTCGTCGTTGGAGAGAATTTACTCGGCGATCGGGGCCATGGAGCAGGCGCCATTGGATGATCCGCGCGTCCGCTTTGAAGAGCGCAGCGTGTGGCCCGCGTTGCTCGGCGTGGGTTTGATGGCTTGCGCAACTCTCTACCGTCGCCGAGTCGGAGAAATTCTCCCATGAAGGAGATGCAGCCCCAGGAGGCCAGGCGAGTTGCCGAGTTGGCACCGGATCTCGCGCCGGAGCGCCGTCGCCGCCGCCAGGCGCTGTACGGAATGGCTTTCGTGCCTGCAGCATTCGCTTTGCCCTTGCTGTGGATGCGCGGGGCAGAGTTGCCGGAGCCCGAAGGGATGGATCTGGTGATCTGTTTGGACGTTTCGCGCTCCATGCTGGCGCGGGACGCGGCGCCGAGCAGGCTGCTCCGCGCACAGGAGGAAATCCGACTTCTGACTGCTCGCGCAACCGGAGATCGTCTCGCCCTCGTGATCTTCGGCGGAGTCGCGCGACTGGAAGTTCCGCTGACGCACGACGGCGCGCTCCTGACTGTGCTCGCTTCCGCGTGCGGGCCGGATTCTGCTCCCAGCGGTGGCAGCGATCTCGGAGCCGCGCTGGACGCCGCGCGCGCGGCATTGTCCGGGTCTGCGCCGGGCGCCGCTGCCATCTTGCTTTTGAGCGATGGTGAGGACTTGGAAGGCCATGGAGCCGAAGCCGCTGGCCGGCTGAGCGAGCGTGGCGTACCCGTCCACTGTGTCGGTTTGGGCACGACGCGCGGCAGCAAGATCACGGTCCGCGATGAGCAGGGCGAGAAATTTCTACGCAACGCAGCCGGTGTCGAGGTGATCACTGCGCTCGATGCGCCGAATTTGCTCGCGATTGCCGAGCGTTCCGGCGGTTCTTTCTCCACCGCGAGCGAGGTTCCAGGCGTTCTGGCCCAACTGTATGAGACGACTCTGCTGCCTCAGTCGCGCGCGCAAATCGCACGATCCGTCGAAACTGGCGGTGTGGATTTCGCGGCGCTGCTGTTGTGGGGCGCCGCTCTACTCTGGATACTCGCGCTCGCCACCAGCGACGCGCGCAAGCGATGAGATACTTGCTCCTGGCTGGAGTCCTACTCTTCGGAGATCCCACGTCCGAAGGCATCCGCGCATTCCGCGCCGGGCAGGCGCGCGAGGCGCAGGCAGCCTTCGCGCAGGCACTCGATGCATACGGCAAGCAGGCTCCCGCAAGCGCTCACTACAACCTGGCGCTCGCTGCACTCCACGCCCGCGACTGGGAAGTTGCGCAACACGAGTCCGCTGCCGCCGTGGAAGTGGATGCCGTTACATTTGCCGCGCGCGCGCCGTTTCTCAAGGCTTGCGCCAGCTCAGGCTTGGCCGAAGATGCTGCGCGTTTCGCCGCAGCGCCTGGCGCCATCCCTGCGGATTGGGATCTGGCGATTGCGCGAGGGCGCGCTGCGCTTGCTGAGTACCTGGAAGCTCTTCAAGCACGCGAAGCCGACTGGCCCGAAGCGCGCCGCAATGCTGAGCGTCAACTGCTGCGTCTGACGGAGTGGGAACGGAGCCGTTCCGCCGCCGCGCCCGCTCGGCAACAAGCATCATCAGCGCCCCCTGCCGCCACTCCGCGGGTTGCCGAGTTGCTCAACCGTCTTGAAGCCATGGAACGCCCGCCCGTGGCGGAAGCTGCGGCTCCCTCGGGAAAATCCAGCAAGGAGCGGGACTGGTGAGCGGCGCACTGCTGTGGGTGAGCGCCTTGCTGTGTCCGGACGCCCAAGTCACTGCGGAGCAAGCCGTGGTCGTGGAAGTGTTGACCCCCACGGAGCCGGTCTTCGCACAACAGCTTTTTCCCCTGCGCTTGCAGATTACGGTGGATCAGGAGTTCGTGCGCACGCAGATGCTGCAAGCTTTCCGACGCCCTCTGGAATTGCCGGTGCAGGTCGAAGTCCCTTGGCTGTTCGGAGATTCGCGGATTCTGGTGCGGGAGCCTTCGGCCGTGGAAGAACCGCAGACTCCGCTGCGTTTTGTGCTCAACGGCGCGATCGTACAAGCGAATTCCGTGCACGAACAACTCCACGAGGGGCGGGCGCAATGGGTAGTGGAAGTGGAGCGCCGCGCGCTGGTCCGTGAGGCCGGAATCTTGATTTTGGCGGGTCCTCAAGCGCAATTTGCCTGGACCACGGGTTTCTCCGCCGATCTCTTTGGAAATCCCGTGCCGCAAGAACGGCATGACGTGCGTCGCTCCGGTGCTGAGGCCACTCTCACCGTGCTCGACTGGCCGGTGGACGAGCGACCAGTGCCCTTCGGCGGTGCGGTCGGCCGCGTGGAACTGCGTGTGGATCGACAAGAGGGCCAGGAGTCCTCGCCCGCACTGCTCACCGTGCGCATTGGCCTGACGGGTGACGCCAATTGGGAAACGATGTCCGCTCCCGATCTCACGGCGCTCGCCGGCTTCCACCTGCTCGGCCAACTTGAATCGCGCACGGCGATGGGGCTTGAAGTGCGCGCCGATTTTTCCCGCGAGGCCACTGCAGGAGCGGAGTTTCCTGCTCTCGCCTATCCATTTCTCGATCCGGGACCGCCTGCGGTTTACCGCATGGCGCGCAGTGCTCCACTCGCGCTCACGGCGCTCCCCGCCGACGTCGAAGCGTTGAAACCGCCACCGGAACCGCCAGCTTCCCCGGACCCCGTGCATCCGGCGTTGCCTGTGCTCGGCGGTTTTGCGCTTGCTTTGATCTTCTGGACTCTCCTGCGCAACCGGACTCGAATCGTTGCGCGCTTCGTTGCCGCTCCGCCGCCAACTGAGTCACTTCCGATGGCTGCGGCGAGCACTTCTGATCCCGCGGCGGCTTGGAGTGCGTTCTTGGTCGAGCGCACGGGTCTCACTCCCTCGGCTCTGCATGAACCTCGGCTGGCTACCCGCCTGCAGGAGCACGGCGTATCCAAAGAGCTGGCTACGCGCGGCGCCCAACTCTTCGAAGACCTTCAAGCGGCGCGCTACGGCGGCCCGCCTGTGGCTGATGCCGCAACGCGACTCCATGCGCTGATCGCAGAGTGGCCGCGCACGCGCTGAGCGCGCGCGGCCCGCTTACCATCAGGCCCAGACGGTCAGTTCGGCTGCCGCAATCTCGAAGGGAATGCCGCCTTCGATCCGGACACGCACTCCGTATCCCCACGCGCCGGGTTGCGTCGGCATCCAGCTTGCGCCGAACAGCGCCGATCCATCGGCCGCCAATCCGCGCGCTTCCAGGCGCACGACCTGCGGATGCGCGGCTCCGTGCTGCGCGGAGAGGCCCAGCACGAGCTCCACGGCCACGTCTTCCACGCGCGCGCCATCGAGTGCGACCTCGGCCTCGACCGGCACCTCCTCACCCATGCGCACCGCGCGGAGATCGCCGGAGCGCACGGCGCCGATTCGTACCTTCGGCAGCGCGCGGCGATGTTCGGCGATGCGGCTGGCTTGGCGACGCGCCTCGGCGTGTCGATCCACGGCAAGTTGCGCGGCCGCACGCGCGCCAGGCAGATACGCGCGATCCCGGTACTCGGCCACCATGCGATCCGAGTTGAATTGGGGTGCGAGGGTCGCCAGTCCGTGGCGCACGCGCTCCAGCCATTCACGCGGCACGCCCTTCGCGTCGCGGCGGAAGTACAAGGGCGCGATCTCCTCTTCGAGCATTCCGTAGAGAGCGGTGGCGTCCAACTCATCTTGCAGGTTCTGCTCTTGGTAGATCCGTTGAGCGCCAATCGCCCAACCATTGCGTCCGTCATGCCCCTCGGGCCACCAGCCGTCGAGGATCGAGAGATTGAGCGCGCCACTTGCGGCAGCCTTCATGCCCGAAGTTCCGCTCGCTTCCAATTTGCGAATCGGCGTGTTCAACCAGACGTCGACTCCGGCCGTGAGCGCGCGCCCGAGATCCATTTCGTAGTTTTCGAGCAGGATCAAGCGCCCCGCGAAGCGGCGATCGCGCGCCATTTCGAAGACCCGCTTCAGGTATTCCTGGCCCTGGCCATCGCGCGGATGTGCTTTGCCGGCAAAAATGAAGCGGACCGGATGCTCCGCGTGGTCTACCAAGGCGGCCAGACGATCCAGATCGTGGAAGAGCAGGTGCGCGCGCTTATACGGAGCAAAACGCCGGGCGAATCCCACCCAGAGCGCATCTCCTTCCAAGCCGCGCAGAATGGAGTCGAGCAGTCGGGGGCTGTCGCTCCGGGCTACGAAAGCGCGTTCGATGTTCCGTCGCGCTGCAAGTCGCAAACGCTGGCGTACCTCAACGCGCGCAGCCCAGAGCGCATCGAGATCGAGCTTGGCCGCGCGTTGTGCGTAGTCCTCGGGCGAGACGCGGACGGCATTCGCCGGCATCATCAAGCGCGCCACTGGGCCCGCGGCCCAAGTGGCGAGGTGCACCCCGTTGGTCACCGAGTTCACCGGAACTTCGTCGCGCAGAAGCCCGGGCCACTGCGGGTGGAGGTGATGGCGTGATACCGTGCCGTGCAGCGCGCTGACTCCATTGCGCCAACCGGAGAGCCGGCACGCAAGGTGAGTCATGTTGAAGGGGCCGTCGCTTTGCGGAAGGCGTCCGAGTGCGAGAAACTCTTCCCAAGGGATGCCGAGCCAAGCTTGGGCATCTCCGAAATACTTGCGCATCAAGTTTTCGTCGAAGGCGTCGTGGCCGGCAGGCACCGGAGTGTGCGTGGTGAACACGGTGTTGGCGCGCACCAGGAGCCGACCTTCCTCGAAGGACAGGCCCTGCTCCGGAAGCAGGAAACGCAGGCGCTCGAGGCCGACGAAAGCCGCATGGCCTTCGTTGAGATGCCAAACCCCCGGAGTGATTCCCAATTGCCGGAGAAGACGCACACCGCCGCGTCCGAGCACGATCTCCTGGCGCAGGCGCATTTCGCCGTCGCCGCCATAAAGATTTTGCGTGATGGTGCGCGTGTGCGGATCGTTGCCCGGATGGTCGGTGTCGAGTAAGTAGAGGCGGGTACGACCGATGCGCGCCAACCAGGCGCGTACCTGCACTTCTCCGTCCGGCAACGGAAGCGCGAATTGCAGCGCGCGACCGTCCGCGTCGCGCACCGGCTCCAACGCCAGACCGTTCGGATCGTAGGAGACGTCTTCGGCGATCTGTTCCCCGCTCGGCGAGAGCCGCTGGCGGAGATAGCCGCGTCCGTACATCAGGCCGATGCCGACCAAGGGCAGGCGCAAATCGCTGGCCGACTTCAGATGGTCACCCGCGAGTACTCCAAGTCCGCCGCTGTAGACCGGAAGGGACTCGTGCACCGCAAACTCTGCGCTGAAATAGGCCACAGGATTCTGCGCGCTGAAGACGGCGGCAGTTTCCGGCGGCGGCACGGCTGCGAGGTCGGTCTCGCGTTGCGCGAGCACCTTCTGAATCCGCGACTGGAACTCGGGATCCTCCGCAACGCGTGACAAGATCCGCTGCGGATCCAAACGAGCAAGCAGGCGGAGCGGATGATGCCCAGCACGCTCCCATAACTCGGGATCCAAGGTCGCGAAAAGGCGGCGCGCATCCGGATGCCAGGTCCACCAGAAGCCGCGCGCCAACTCCCGCAACTCCGCAGATTCTTCGGCGACGGGGGATGCCACCTCCAATCGCTCCAGTCGCGGTCCGGAAGGCGCGCCCGCGGCGCGTGCGAGAGGAAGAGCGTGCATGGGCGCGCGGCCGGGTGTGGACGGAACCCGGGTTTCCGCTTGCGCGCGGGCGGCGCTCAGCGCTTGCACTTGCAAACCGATCAACTTGTCCCACGCCACAGCTTCAGCGACCTGCTGACACCGCTTGGAGCGCGCGGGGCTGCTCGGCAGCGCGAGGAAACGCTCCAGCATGGCCACTAAGTCGGCGTGCGCATCTGAGTCCGAGCGCCCATCGCGGAGCAGTACTTCTGCGATTCCCGGGCCATCGAGCTGGTGATCCAACAGCCACTTGCCGAATCCTGCGTGGTCGGAAGTGATGGTGGGAACCCCGCAGCCGAGGCTCTCCACCGGGGTGTAGCCCCACGGTTCATAGAAGGATGGAAAGGCGGAGAAGTCGAATCCGCCCAGCACGGCTTCGTAAGGAAGATTGAAGACTTCGTCCCCGGGAGCCAGATACGCGGGGATCTGAATCACGCGCACGCGATCCTTGGGATCATTGTTCAAGCCGTGCGCGCGCAGAGACTGCAGCACCGGATCGTGATCCGGGTCGTTCAGACGATGTGTGCAGTGTCCGATGGGACCGTCCGCGGGGGCATCGTGATGCAAACGTTCGCGCACGCTGCGGCGCAGACCGGTGGCGCCTGCAGGGACCAGAATGAAGATGACGAGGGAGCGCCCCGGCTTGCCGCGCAGTTCCGCGGCGGCGTCAAGTAGCAGATCGATTCCCTTGTTGTGAAATTCGTAGCGCCCAGAGATGGCGGCGAGGGCGGCGTCGTCGAGCGGCGCTCCCAGGAACTTCTCCGCCACGCGCTGCAGCGCGGCACGCGCCGTGCGCGCGTCCACTCCGCGTGCGTGCGCCTTGAGCACGGTGAGGTCCATGCCATTGGGAGTCACAGGATCGGGCTCGCGGCCGAGCAGTACCGTGGCTTCGCGCGCGGTAATGCCGCTGACGGTCGTGAAGGCGTCGGCATTGCGCGCCGCGATGCTCTCGAGTGAATGCTTCGCGCGAATTCCGTATTCCTCGGCGACGAGGTTGGGAGCGCGCGTCCCCAGTCCCTGGATCGGCGGCAGCCCGGAGCCGGCGATCGAACGGCCCAGAGCCGTGGCGTGTGTGGTGAACACCGTGCCGATCGCGGGTGTTTGCGCCTTGAGATGGAGCAGACCCGACGCCGTCATCCATTCATGGAATTGGGCGACTGCGCTGCGGCCTTCCGGTGCGAGCCGATGCTCCCACCACAACCGAATGACTTCGCCAGCGGCGTGTCCGAACAGGACCGGCTCGAGGTAGTCCCAGGCGCCGGTGAGCGAATCCACGCCGAATCGTTCCCACAAATTCGAGAGCACCGCGTCTTTGCGTTCGAAGAGTCCTGAGAACTGCACCAACACTACCAAGGGACGGCCGGGAATCGCCCAGCGTCCGACGCGCACCGGCAGTCCGGCGTTACGGCAGATCTCGACGAAGTCTTCGTGGCCGGATTCCGGCTCGAAATCGGTCGGACCGCTCTCGTGGGAAAGCAGCCACGGGCCGATCATGACGTGACCGTGCTTGAGTTGGCCGCCGAGCACCCGCGCCTTAGTGGCGAGCACCGTATGAATGCCGCCGACCTTGTTGCAGACTTCCCAGGAGACTTCGAAGAGGACGTCGGGCGGGTTCATGCAGGGACTGCGGCCTGAAGCCGCCGAGCAAGGTCATCGAGAACGTTCATGAAGGTGATGAAGGCGTCGTAGGGGGTTGAGTAAGGACTGAAGTACTTGTGGACGTCTCCATCGGAGAACCACTTCGTGCAGATGTAGTAGACGTGGTCCGAAGTCGAGAGCCGCCGCCAGTCTTCCAGGAGATCGGGGCGCCCCGCCTCCGCAGCGGCGCGCGCGGTGGGGGCCAGCGCGTAGAGGGCGTCGTGCGCGGCGCGCTGCATGGCATTGCCGAGCCAAGCCGTGAGGTCGCGTTCGGCATCGGCCCAGGACACCGGATTCGGGACGTCAATCCGCGCGACCGGATCGCGCCGTTCGCCCACCTCCGCCGGAGTCGCGAAGCGGAATCCGCGGCTGAGCAACACCTCGGGCAGGTGCTCCATGAAGGCGAAGATGCCCGTGTCCGCCCACTGGTGCTCGCCGAAGGTCTCGTAGTCCATGAACAAGCCGATGAACTCGTCGCGCGCGGGCAGTCCGCAGACCCAGTCGGCGAATTTGGGCGCGGTCAGCGGCCAAGAGTCCCACGCGCGGTTCGAGAAGCGGAAGGCGATGTCATCCGAGAAGCGATAGGAGCGGAGCATGAGCTTGATGCGCTCGCATTCTTCCGGCCGGTACAAAAAGTGCGGACTACGCCAGCCCAGTAAGTGATCTGCGCCTTCGCCAAGAATCACGGAAAAGCCTTCCTCCTCAGCCAGTCGAGCCACCCGGTTGCTGACCACGAGCTCGGTATTCCTGAAGGTGGTCGGACGCTTTCCGAAGAGCTCCTCGACGGTGTCGGCTTGCGCTCGCAACTGCGCACGAAACTCAGTCTCGTCTCCTAGAAAGGAGAGCGAGTGGTGAGAAGTTTCGCACAGAAATTCGACGCAGCCGGTAGCCGCAAGCTGGCGAAAGGAATCCAGCACCTGCGGCGCCCAAAGGCGCATCTGCGCGATGGCTGTTCCGCTCACGGAATAAGCACAGCGGAAGGCGCCGTGGTGCTTCTCGACTTGGCGCAGAATCAGCCGATTCATCGGCAGATAGCACTTTTCCGACACGCGATGCAGGATGCGTGCATTCTCTGCGTCGTCGAAGTAGTTCCGCGAACGTCCAATGTCGAAGAAGGTGTAGCGCCGAAGGCGCCAAGGCTGGTGGACTTGAAAGTAGAAGACGACGTCCTTCATGCGATGGCCTCACGGTACGCCGCAAGCACTTGCTCGCCGACCAAGTCCCAATGCAGGCGTCTCACCTCGGCGCGCCCGTTCTCCACAAGTGTTTCGTGAAGCACCGGATGGCGCAGCACGGCCAGGATCTTGTCTGCCAGCTCTTCCACGTTCCAGAAATCCACTTTCAAGGCGTGGGCGAGCACCTCGGAGACGCCGCTCTGCCGCGAGACGATCGCGGGTGTGTCCAGCGCCATGGCTTCGAGCGGGGTGATTCCGAACGGTTCGGAGACGGAAGGCATTACGTAGAGATCGGCGAGCGCGAAAATGCGCTCCACGTCCTTGCCGCGCAAGAAGCCCGTGAAGTGCACTTGCCGAGCGATGCCCAACTCTGCGGCGCGCTCGATCATGGCTGGCAGCATGTCTCCGCTTCCTGCAACCACGAACTTGACGTGCTTCATCACCGAGGAGACGCGCGCGGCGGCTTCCAAGAAATAGTCCGGACCTTTTTGAAAGGTGACGCGCCCCAAGAAAAGCACCACCGGCTCGGGCACACCGCGCTCAACGTGCCAATCTTGGATCTGCTCGCTGTGCGATACCGCATTGTGCACCACGCGAATCACGGCGGGGTCGATCCCGTACTTCTTGCGCACCAGGCCGGCGGTGTAATGGCTGACGGGAATGACTAAACGGGCGGCGCGCATGCCCTCGCGTTCGATGCCCGCCACTCGCGGATTCGGGTGCTCACCGCTGCGATCGTATTCGGTGGCGTGAATGTGCGCGACCAACGGCTTGCCGCGCATGCGGGCCGCGAGTAAGCCGGCTGGATAGGTCATCCAGTCGTGGGCGTGCACCAAGTCGAAATCCAAGTCGCGTGCAATCTCGCCCACGGCGAGCGCGTAGCGCGCCACTTCGGACAGTAGATCGGGTCCGTAGCGACCGCTGAACTGCGCGGGTTCTCCGTGCCCGACGCGCGCGCGCCGGGTGATTTCCACCTGCAGCTCCGGCAAGGCGGAAAATTCGGCGGCGACTTGGGCCGCAGCCTTCAGAACCGCGCGCGGAGTGGGGGAGAGCGCCGCGATCGCGCGCGTGTGGGTCTCGCTGCGGAACTGGCGCTCGTATTCCTCCTCATCCAGGTAGGGCGAAAGCGTGCTGTCCACGCTGAGTACGCTGAAACTCGTTTCTTCGGTGAATGCCTCGGCGGCGGCGGCTTCGAGGCTTGAGGAACTAAGCTTGGTGGTCGGTACGGCCGGTACGCTCACCTGCGCGGCAGACATTCGCACGGTCCGCTCGACCTCCTCGGTGATGCGCGGCTGCGGAATGTCCTCGCACCCGATCAGGCGCATGTGGGAAGCGTCCTCGTCTCCCCATCGTTTGGGCACCACGAAGGCGACTTCCACTCCCTGCGCGGCGAGCCCGCGCGTCAGGCCTTCGCAAGCCGTGCCCAGTCCGCCCGAGATGTGCGGTGGAAATTCCCAGCCGAGCATCAAGACCTTCACGCTTTCCCCTCGGCGATCATGCGTGCGGCGCGCAAGATCTCACCGCTGTTCCACGCCTGCGCGAATGTTCCTCCGGCGCGATGCGGCGGATCGCCGTCGAACACTTCTGAGACGTGGCCCACGCCGTGCCGCTCCAATTGGGGCGCAAAGTTCTCGATCAGGTCGCGGAGTCGCTCCAGATTGGCAGGCGAGGGACCGAAAGCTCGGAGATGAGCCTCGACGTAAAAACCGATCAACCAGGGCCACACCGTGCCCTGGTGGTAAGCGCGATCGCGCTCGATCGGGCCGCCGCCGTAGCGCGCGTGGTAGGCCGGATCGTCGGGTGAGAGGGTGCGCAGACCGCAAGGAGTCAGCAGAAACTTCCCAGCGTGGCGCAGCACGTCGGTGCGCTTGCCGCGCGACAGCGGGCTGAATTCGAGTGCCGCGGCGATCACCATGTTGGGGCGCAGGGAGGTGTCGGCGCCTTCCGGGCGCCAGACGTCGGCCAAACGCCGTTCCGCGGGCATCCACAACTTCTCCAGCATTCCGCGCCGAGTGCGACGCCGCTGCTCCATCCATTGGCGCGCCTCCATGCGATCGCCCGCCTCGAGCGCGAGTCTCTCCAATTGGGTGATGAGGAAATACCAGAGAGCGCACAACTCCACGGCTGCCCCGTGCCGCGGCGTGACGGGCACTCCGTCGGCGCGCGCATCCATCCAACTCGCGTTGAGTTCCGGTGAGCCTGCCTGCAGCAAGCCATGCTCGTCCACTTTCACTCCCAAATGAGTGCCGGCGAGAAATGCTTCTGCGATCGAGCGCAGGGCCGGACCGAAGGATTGCTGCATGCGGTCGCGCGCAGCGGGCCCGGCGGCGCGCTCCCAGAGTCTCACGGCTCGGGCCATCCACAAGGAGGCATCGGCCGAGCCCCAATCGCTCGTGGCCTGATCCGCGCCGAACACGTTGGGCAACAACCCCTCGCGCAGATGCGGGAGTAGGCCCGACAGCGCCTCTTCACACTCGGCGACCCGCCCTCGGGCCAGCGTGAGACCCGGCAGTGCGATCAGCGTGTCTCTTCCCCATTCGCCAAACCACGGGAAGCCGGCGATGACGCCCAGACGACCGCGCGGATCGCGATAGAGGAATTCATCAGCGGTTGCGGCCAGAGCTGTCGCAACGTCCGTTGGCGCCTCCGGGGCACGACTGCGACGAAGACTGCAGGCCTGCTCCCACTCGTGCAGAGGAGCTTCGATCGACTCGCCCAAGGAAGCCGCGACGAGCACGGATCCTTCCTCGGACAGAGTCAGTTCCAACACGCCAGGGCTGAAGAGATCTTCCTCCGACGCGTAGCCTCGTTCCTGGTCCCGCAGATATTGAACCCTGCGGTACCAGAGCGGGTCGGCTTGAAAGGACTGTGCCGCTCCGTGCGCAACGAAATGCAACGCGGGCAGAGATGCATACGGCTGCACGATAAAGCCGTCTTGGACGCGATGGAGGCGCGGATCGAGGTGCGGATTCTCGGAGGTGAGGGAGTCGGCCTCGCGGAAAGCGAGCAGCGGCCGCAGGCGCAGGGTGAGCGGCCACACTTTGCTGCGCAGCGTCCAACGGCAGAACACGGCGTGACGCCCGTGCGCCGGCAAGACCTCCCGCGTGATTTCCGCCCGGCCAATCTTGTGGACGAATGTGGGCCAAGGATGCAGGCGGAAACTGGCGAAGCCGCGGTGTCCGAGCGGAGACCAACATCCGGGATAACGGCCGAGGGAGAGCGGAAAAGAGTGCTCCTCGCCATGCACCGATTCTTCGAAGCGCGACAGGAAGACGTGTCGCCGCGCGGAACCGGGGATCGGAGCGACGAGCAGGCCGTGCTGGCGCCGGGTTGGGCAGAGCAGAGAAGTGGAGGAGGCGTAGCCACCGCGGCCGTTGCCCACCACCCATTCGCGCGCGAGTGCATCCTCCAGACGCACCCCTTCCGGATGTGCGGTGAGATCTGCGGTGGCCGTGCCGGGGATGGGCGGAGCCATGGCTGGGTATCGTCCCCATCCGTTAGCCCGCGGTGCAAGCATTCCGCTTCGGGGATTCGTCTTGCGGCCGATATCCTGTGCCTTGATGAGCCTCTTGCTTCTCCTGCTGCAGAGTCACCCCATTCTGGTGCTGGAACACGATGACACCGTCGTGCGTGACTCTTGCACCGTGCGCATCGCGCCGGGCCGGGTGATCGAAGACCTCAATGGCGACGGGGTGCTCCACGTCCTCAGCGACGGGGTGGAAATCACCTTCGAGGAGGGCTCGGTTTTGCGTGGAGCACCGCCCGACGCTCCGCTCGACACCTTGACCGGAGTCGGCATCCGGGTCGAAACTGCCTCCCGGGTCCGCCTCTTGGGTCTGCGGGTCGAGGGCTTTCGCTGCGGGGTCTGGGCGCAGGACGCCGACGGCCTGCGCGTGCTCGACGGTCGTTTTCAGCGCAACTATGCGCAACATCTACTGAGCAGCCCGGAGGCCGAAGACGGCGCCGATTGGCTCTGGCCGCACAAGAACGACGCCGAGGAGTGGCGGACCGTCTACGGAGCCGCGATCTCGGTGCGGCGCAGCCGCGGGATTGAGCTGGCCCGCAACCAGACCCGAGCCCAGCAGAACGGCATCTTGCTCGATCGAGTGGAGGACTCCCAGCTCTACGACAACGATTGTTCGTTCCTTTCGGGCTGGGGACTGGGAATGTGGCGGTCGAGCGGCAATCTGATCTCGCGGAACGCCTTCGACTTTTGCATCCGCGGCTACAGCCACGGGGTTTACAACCGCGGCCAGGACTCCGCCGGGATCCTGCTCTTCGAGCAATGCTCACGCAATTATTTCCTTGAGAACTCCGTCACGCACGGCGGAGACGGCGTGTTCGGCTTCGCGGGCCGTGAAGCGATCGGCGAAGACCCTGCCCCGGAAGAAGATTTCGACTACTTCGAGCGTGGTTGCAACGCGAATTGGTTCATCGGCAACGACCTTTCCTATGCGGCGGCGCACGGATTGGAACTGACTTTCTCCTTCCATAACCGGATCTTCGACAACCGCTTGGTTGGAAACGCCATCTGCGGGATGTGGCTCGGCTTCTGCCAGCAAACCATCGTTGCGCGCAACCAGATCGAGTCGAACGGCGAAGCCGGCTACGGACTTGAGCGTGGCGGAATCAACATCGACCAGAGCCGCGGCAATCTGGTGTTGTCCAATCAATTCGCTCGCAACGCCGTGGGCGTGCATCTTTGGAGCTTCGCGGGAGTATTCGCCGACCGTGCTTGGGGCCAGGCTAATCGGCTCGATGGCACGGGCAACATCGTCGCAGGCAATCGCTTCGTGGTGGACGACATTGCGATCCACCTCCGGGGCGTCGTCGCGCTTTCCGAGTTCCAGAACGAGTTCGCGAGCGTGCGCGAAGATCGCCGCATCGAAGATGCCTCCCAGCTGGATCCGGCCATCGCCGCCATACCCCTGGTCCCGCAGCCGCGTCGCGTCGCCGTCGGCAATACGCGGCCCGTGGGCGCACGAAAAGCCTTGGCGGGGCGTCAACAAATCCTCATGACTGAATGGGGTCCTTGGGATCATGCCACTACGCTGCTGCACCGCTTGCCTGCCGCAGGCGGACGCGTCGAGTTCGCACTGCTTCCTCCGGGCTTAGTGCCGGAAGCGGAAGTCCTCTCCGGGGCGGTGACCGCGCGGGTGGTGCCGATGCCAGACGGCGCGCGCATTTGGATCGAGCCTCGCGGTTCGGGCTGGACGGCCTACCGCGTGCGCATTCACGCGCCGGGCTTCGAACAAGTCGTGAGCGGCAGTTTGTTGCGCGCGGATTGGGAAGTCGCCGTGTTCGCCACGGATTTTGATCCGCGCACGGAACCGGAGGCCTGGCAGAGCGCGCTCTCCGGTGCCTTGGCCAAATCTCCCTTGCACTTGCGCGAGTTGCGTCTGCCTTATGGCGGGGGCAGCCCGCGTGATGTGGCGCCCTTGCGCGAGGCCGCGGGTGAAGAAGGCGCCGCCACCTTCCCCGGCAATGAGCACTTCGGCACGGTGGCGCGCACCCGGCTGCAGCTTCCTGCGGGTTTGTGGCGGATCACCACACTCTCCGACGATGGCGTGCGAGTGCGCGCGTCCACGGCTGCTGAACCCGTGATCCAAAATTGGACCTGGCACGGTCCCACCAGCGATCAAGGCGAGTTCCGCATTGACGCTCGCGCCGCCGCGGATCCGGCGGGCGTCGAGATCTTCGTGGAGCACTTCGAACTCGACGGTTGGGCCGTGCTTGAGTTCACATTGGAGCGCGTCGGCGATTAGTTGCGGCTAACCGCCGGGCGGCGGTTCCGGAACCGGCGGCGCCTTCTGCGAGACGAAATGCACGAGCCACGCCAGTTTTCCCGGCGTGCCGTCGGCGCGGGTCAGCCCTTCGACTTCCACCCAGTAGAGGAAGCCGGGCAACACGGAGAGTTGCGGCTTGAAAATCAGCATCTCGCGGTCCGAGTGCAGGCTCTCGATGGGAAATGAGGTGCCGTGCAGTAGATAATTCTCGTCGAGCGCGCGCACGCTCACGCGCGCCTTGCGGGCGTCGGGCATTTGCCAGTGGCGCAGATTCAGGCTCACGCTCCACGCGGTTTCTCCGGAGAACCATTCCACGGGCATCCATCCGTGCGCGGGGAAAAAGGCTGCTTCCTCCATCCACACTGGCCCACTCGAATCTCCGGTCCAGAGCGCGCTGAAATCGCCTTTCTGCCCGAGTCCGATCTTCGCCATGCGCGGCTCCAGACTGAGCCGCCGCGCCGTCAGTTTGGTGAAGAGCGCCGGATCTTCTGGATTGACCCAAGCCTCGATCGCGCGCGGTAAGCCCCAGCCTTGCGCGAGATTGCAGCGCAATAAGGCGTCGCGTGCGCGGGTGAACCGGGACTCTTCCCACTCCGGATTCACCGGCGCAAAATCCACGCGGCCGATGGCCGCCGCGAGTTCCGCGGCCTCGGCCGCGCGCGCGGTGGCGTCCGCGTCTTGCGTGCACTCGCGCCAGTGCACACCCGCGAGATAGCGAAAGCCGCGAAGGCGCGCGAAGGCGAGTCCACGATCTGCCTCAAGACGCCGCAGAGGATCACCGGACTCGCGCGCCACTTGGTCCAAGCGCAGGAGTTCCGGCGCCGTGAGCAGATCCGTCAGCGTGGTGCGCACCTCCTGGAGCGGCGCCGCATAGAGCCACCGGGAGCCGAACAAGCCCACGAGTAAGCCATCCGCGTATTCCTGCTCACTCAGCAGTTCGCCGCCTTGAAGGAGGAGTCGCTTGCCGTGCAGAAGGCCCGCGCGGTAGTGCGCTTCTTCGATGGGCCGACCTTGAGCGTCACAGTTCTGCCAAGTTCCGTCCAGTAAGCCATTGCGGTACTCGCGGGATTGCGCGAGCGTTCCGTCTTCGCGCGCTTGGCGCCAGGCACCTTCCAAGGCCCCCTTGCGGTACTTACAGACCAGATCCACGGCTCCGTTCGGGTGCCAGGATTCGTAGGGACCGTCCATCAAGTCGAGCTTGAAAATCACCTTCGACTTCGGGGCGCCGTTCTCATGCCATTCACGAGAGAGCCCGGCGCGCCGGCCCTGGGAGTCGACGACGTACTCGGCTTTCAGCGTGCCGTCCGGCCAATATTCCTGCACCTTCTCGCCTGCGCTGCCTGAAGCAGGCAGGATGAGGGCGGCGCAAAGCAGGGCCGCGCAGCGGATGGTGCGCGTCAGCATGGATTCCAGGGTACTACGCAGAGATCGCCGCGTGTGCGAGCAGGAAATCGGTCATGCTCCGGCGCACTTCGTCCTGAAAGGGCTCCATCAACAACTCATGACGTCCATGCGGCCAACGCAGGAGTTCCCGGTTGGCCGGATCGGCCAGCGCTGCGCGCTCCACGGCAGCCGCGCACACGATGCGCTCATCGCCGGCGAGATGAAACTGGGCCGGAAGCCGCAACTCCGGCAATCCCGTGAGCACGCGGGCGCGCGCCTTCTGCATTTCGGCGTACCAGCCCGGCGTGGAGCGTCCTTCTCGCAGCGGATCCACGGCGTAGGCGGCAACGACTTGCTCATCCGTGCACAGATCTTCGAGCGGAATCTCGTTCGCCAGATGCAGTCCAGGAGCGACGCGTGCCAGGAATCCGGCGGCGGCGCGTTTCCAAGCGGGGAGCCGCACGGCCACCTCGAGCAGCGGTCCAGAGAGAATCAGTGCCGCGGGTGCGGGTCCACGCCGCGGATCACGCAGCCGTGCGAGCGTCCAGTCGAGAG
>CAZCXL010000024.1:0-15228 GCA_964502625.1 uncultured Planctomycetales bacterium
CTCGGTTCGAACGGAGCTGCTCCCACATGGTGCGGCCTTAGACCTCCACCTTCGGCAACTCGCGCTCGATGGCTCTTTCGATCTGCAGCAGATCCGCGCGCGTGAAACTCCCAGCGATCAGATTGTTGGGGAAGCTCTCGCGACGCGTGTTGAAAGCGGCGACCGCGTCGTTGTACGCCTGACGCGCAAACGCGATTCGATTTTCGGTGCTCGAAAGTTCTTCCTGCAAGGACAGAAAATTCGTGTTCGCCTTCAATTCCGGGTAGGCCTCAACCGCCACGAACACCTTGGCGAGCAGGCCGCCCAGCACGCCCTCCGCTGCCCCCACCGCCGAGACTCCTTCGGCGCCAGTGGCGCTCGCCCGCGCGGCGTTGGACCGCGCTGCGGTGATCTCGGTGAGCAGGCCGGATTCATGCTTCATGTATCCCCGCACCGCTTCCACCAGATTCGGGATCAAATCGTGCCGACGCTTGAGTTGCACGTCGATCTGTGACCAGCAGTTCTTGACCTCGTTGCGAGCGCCAACGAGACCGTTGTAGATCAAAATGCCCCACACCAGGAGCAGAGCGAGCAGGGTGAGCGGGATCCACAGCATGTCGAGCTAACTCTGCTTACGCGCAACGAAGAACTGCGAGAGGAAATCCGAGACGCGCGCGAGCGCAGCATCTTCGGGTTGCGCCCGCACGATCTGCTCGAGTTCACCCTGATCGAACCACAGGCCGTGGCCGCGTGAGCAGCGATCGAGCATCACCGCCGTGCCGCCCGGAGCCAGGATCAACTCCATCGGCTTGCGGCAGCGCGGACACCGGCGTCCACGGCCTTGCGTGGGCAGGTCTTGAAGCGCTCGCTCCAACTCAGGCGCCGCAGCGCCGAGCAACTGCGACAACTCCTGCGCGTCAAACCAGACCCCGCAGCCCTTATGGCACAGGTCAAGTTCCACGCCTTCGACCTCAACGATCAACTGCGGTTGACGGCATGCCGGACATTCCATCGCCCGCTTACTTTAGCGCAAGACTCAGGCGCGCACGCGCGCCGCGGCTGCTGCATCGAGGAGCCAACTCACCTGCGCATGACGACGCAAGAAAGTGGCAGGGAACTCCGCGCTCTCCACTCCGTGAAGCGCGCGCTCGACCGCCCCCGCCTTGGCGGCGCCGAAGGCGAGCACCACGATGCTCCGCGCCTCGAGAATCGTTCCCACTCCCATGGTGAGAGCCTCGGCGCATCCTGCCCACTCCGCGCATGCGCTAGCGGCGCGCGCGCGCGTCTCCGCCGCAAGCCGCACGCGCCGGGTACGCGAATCCGGCGCAGAACCGGGCTCGTTGAAGGCGATGTGGCCGTTCAGGCCAAGGCCCAGGATCTGAAGATCGATCCCTCCTGCCGCGTGGATGCGGGCTTCGTAGCGCGCACACTCGGCCTCCACCTCGTCGGCGGGCACGGAACCGTCGAGCAGACCGGCGGCGCTGGTGGGCAGGTCCACGTGGCGGAAGAGCTGCTCGCGCATGAAATCCGCAAAGGAGGCTCCCACAGGCGCAGGCCAATACTCATCCAGATTGAAGGTGCGGACGGAAGCGAAGGAGAGTTCACCGGCATGGACTCGCCGAATCCAGCCGCGATACAAGTCCAGAGGCGTGTTTCCTGTGGGCAAACCGAGGGTCATTCCCCGGCGTCCCGCCTGATGGATCGCCTGCGCCGTCTCCGCCTCCAGGGCCGCAGACGCTGCCGCTGCATCGCGAAAGACCCGGAGCGTCGGGCTGCCAGGGGGTGCGGGCTCTTCCATCGGGGTCGGAAGTCTAGGAGTGTCCGAAGAGTGCACTGGAGTTGCGCGCTAGACTGGCCGACACAGAACCATGTTCTCGACCGCCTCCCTCGCACCCCTCGGACTAGCCGTGCTGCTCGCAGCACCGCTCTCCGCACAGTCTGTTGCTGACGCTCGATCCACCCAAGTGCAAGGCGCCTTCGTCCTGCACTTGGATGGTTTGACCGCCGCCAATCAAGCAGGCCTACAGGCCGCCCTGAGCAAAGTCCCGACCGTGGCTTCGGCCGCAGTGGACGCAACCAGCGGAGTGGTCCAACTCAAGACCGCGGCCGGCATCCAGTTGGACGCAGACGCTACACGGGCTGCAGTCACCGAAGCGGGCCTGAGCTTCAAGTCGCTCGAGATCCCGGCTTGGGCTGCCGAGGCAGTCTGGGTCGTGAAGGTCAGCGGCGGCTCATGAAGCGCGCAGAAGAGTGCCCGTGCGGCATTCATGCAAGCCAAGAACGTTTCCCAGTTCCGCCAGTGCGGCCGAGTGGGAACCTTCACCATGAGCGGCGAATCCGCGCTCGACAAGGCTGCGGTCAAAGCTGCGGTGGAAAGTAACGGTCTCAAACTGGCGTCGGCAGAGTTGCAGACCCGCCAGAAGGCTCAGCGCGAACTGCGCTACGACTTCACTACGCCCTCCACGTGAGCGAATACCGCCGACAAGGTCCGTGAGGCCTTGCTGAAAGTTGCGAACGTGCACGAGGTCTACATCACCGAAGAATTCATCGTGGTGGGGATCAAGACCAACGGCCCTGTGGATGAGAAGGCGATCCGCGCGGTTCTGCGCAAGCACCAGAGTCCCGGCCTCTTCTCGGTGACCGTGCCGGCCGAACCTGCGGTCTAACGGCAGCAGCCCGAAGGAAACGAAGAGCCGCCCACCTGGGCGGCTCTTATGCGTTTAGGACTAGACCTCGGTGTCCTCTGCCTCGAGCGCGGTGCGTGGAGGAGAGCCCGAGAGCAGCACGGCGATCGGCTGCGTGCGCTCATAGGAGAGCAGGATCACCTGGAGGGCTGAAGTGATCGGCACCGCGAGGAAGGCGCCAGAAACGCCCCAGATTCCCGCCCACACTACTACCGAGACCACAATCACCAATGGGGAAAGATTGAGTTCGCGACCCAGAATCTTGGGATCGAGATAGTTGCCGAGCAACATGTTCACAGACAGATAGCCGATGGCCGTGAAGAGCGCAGGCGTCCAGGTATCGCCCGCGGCCAAGGCCACAAGGGTGGCGAGCATGCCGGCGATGATGCTGCCGAAGGCCGGAATGAAGTTGAGCAGGAAGGTGATCAGGCCGAGCATCGGCGCATGCGGAACCTTCAGGAACAACAAGAGCAGATAACACAGTCCGCCGGTCAACAGTGAGATGAAGGTTTTGACCAGGAGATAGCGCTGGATTCCCCAGGCGACGTGCTCGAGCACGCGGCGCGCGTCCGCCCGGCGGTGGCCGGCGATCGCCAGGATCTTGCGTTGGAACAACCGGGATTCCGCGAAGATGAAGATCATGTAGATCATCACCACCACGAGATCTCGAGTGAAGCCAATGCCGCCGGCGATTCCGCCGCGCGTCAACCCTACGAAGTCCACTTGGTGCAGGCTGTCCACCAGGAGTCGCGACAGCGCCGCGGGCATCGCGGAATTGTGAAAGCGCTCCTCCAAGTTGGCGATGATCGCCGGCCAATCCATTCGGCCACTACCTGCAACGTCCGGACTCCCTACCCCTAGGAAAGTGTTGAGGTTGTCCCGCAGCAACAGACCGAGGCTCGTGAGCAAATAGAAAATCACCACGAGCAAGAGCACCACGGTGATGGCCGACGGAATCCGCCAGCGCGCGGCGCGGCGCACGATCGGCGCGACCATGCCCGAGAGCAGGAACGCAAATACTAGCGGGAGCAGAATCGGCGCGCCGACGTGCAGCACCCAACCCACCAGGATCGTCGCAATGACCCCGAGGAGAAAAACCGTAGAACGCGGCTTCGGTGAAGGCAACGGCATCAGGTTAGCGCCGCCCGAGATAGAATCTCTGACCAACATGATCGTGCGACTCCTGCTCATTGCTTGCGGTCTCGGCCTGATCGGCGCCGGCGCGGTCCCGCTCATTCCGGCTTTCGACCGGCTGGGCATCTATGAGAACGTTCCGTACCCCGCACGGCCTTGGTCGGTCGTGGCTTCGGTGCAGGCCGGACTGGTCGTGCTGGGCGCAGGAGTGCTGCTCGCCGTTTTCGTGCCACGCGCGCGCAAACTTTGGCTGGGCGCGGCTTGTCTGGTCCTTGCCACGGGAGCTTCCGTCCTGCGTTTCCCGACGGTCTATCCCCAGATCGCTTTCCGTTCCTTCGACCGCTTCGCCTACTGGCGGAACGGCTCTGAACTTTTCCTGGCCAGCCCTGAGTACCTGAAGTGGGCTGACGAGTTCGCCGCTTGGCTGCAGAGCAAGCCGGAGATGAAGCGCATGGCCAATATGGTGTTCATTCGCTTGGGTGATTATCACCTGCGCATTGGAAACACCATTCCGGCAATCACTTATTTTGAGAAGGCCTTGGCTTCGATTGAGTCCAATCAGGAGGCCATGGAGAAGGAGCGCGCAGGCGCCTATCCCAAGCGCCGCAAGGAAGTGCTGCGCTGGCTTTCAGTCGCGCATCTGCGCGCCGGGGAGCGCGAAAATTGCCTTCTGCAGTTCAACGAGGACGCCTGCATCTTTCCGCTCAAGGAGGGTGGACTGTGGACGCTGAACGAGCATGCACTGCAGGCACAGGTCTACCTCAACGAATATCTTGAAGCCGATCCGACCAATCCAGGCGCGCGCTATCTCCTAAACGTCGCACACATGGCTGCCGGTACCTTTCCTGAAGGAGTGCCGGAGCAGTTCCGACTCCCGCCGCCTTCGGCCGAGGCCGCCGTGGGCATGCCCCGCTTCACGAACGTCGGCTTCGCGGTTGAGGTGGCGTACGACAGCGTCGCCGGAGGCGCGATCATGGACGACTTCGATAACGATGGCGACCTCGATCTCTTCGCCACTTGTCTGCGCCAGGACACCAACTGCGTGTACTACCGCAACGAAGGCAATGGTCGCTTCACCGACGTCACGGAAGCGGCGGGATTGAAAGGGATCACCGGCGGATTGAGCGCCACCCAAGCCGACGTGGACGGTGATGGGTTCCTCGACATCATGATTTGTCGGGGCGCATGGCTGGGCGATGAGGGGCGCATCCCGAACGTGTTGCTGCACAATCGTGGCGACGGCAGTTTTGAAGACCGCTCGGAAGCCAGCGGCATCGCCGAGCCCGCCTATCCTTGTCTTGCGGCCTCCTGGTGCGACTACGACCTGGACGGTGATCTTGACGTCTACGTGGGCAACGAGCGACTCGGCGGCAAGAAGTTCGCGCCCAGTCAATTGCTGCGCAACGACGGTAGCGGCAATTTCACCGACGTCGCCAAGCAGGCTGGCGTGGAAAATCTCCGCTACTCCCGCGGCGTGTGCTGGGGCGACTACGACAACGACGGCGACTTCGACCTCTACGTCTCGAACTTCGGCGAGCTCAACCGGCTCTACCGCAACCGTGGTGACGGCACCTTTGAAGACGTTGCCGTCCAACTCGGGGTTGCCGAGCAGACACCCGATCCGCGCAAGCAGAAGTCCTTCCAGTCCTGGTTCTTCGACTTCAACAACGACGGCTGGCTCGACATCTTCTCGACTTCCTATCCGCTCACCGGCGCCGGCGGCAATGTGGACTTCCACACGGCGTCAATGTTCGGCGAGCGCTCCACGGAAGAAACCTGCAAATTGTGGATCAATGATGGCCACGGCGGCTTCCACGACGCCACCGACGAGGCCGGACTGCAAAGCACGGTTTTCGTCATGGGCGCGAACATCAGCGACCTGGACGCAGACGGCTGGATGGATTTCTACCTCGCTTCGGGCGCCCCCGCCTACGAAGTGCTGGTGCCGAACGCGATGATGCGCAACCTCGGCGGAACCAAGGTAGCCGACGTCACTGCGGCCAGCGGCCTCGGACATCTCCAGAAAGGCCACGGCGTCGCATTCGGCGACGTGGACCGCGACGGCGACGTGGACCTCTACGTCAACATGGGCGGCTGGTTCGCCGACGACCGCTACTACAAGGCGCTCTTCCGCAACGACGGCCTCACGCCGGGTACGCACTGGTTGACCCTCCGCCTGCACGGCGCGCGCTCCAACCGCTTCGGAGTCGGCGCCGTCGTCACGGCGGTGACGATCGAAAACGGGAAGGAACGCGCCATCCACGTGCTCGCCGGCAGCGGAGCCTCCTTTGGCAGCAACTCACTCGAAGTGGAGCTGGGTTTGGGCCGCGCGGAGCGGCTGGACCGCATTGAAATTCGTTGGCCGCGTGCGGGCACTCTCGCCGAACGCACTGAAGTCTTGCGCGGACTCCCCATGGACAAGATGCTGGACGTACATGAGGGCGGAAAGTGGAATGAAATCGCCCGCGAACCGATCCCGCTGGCGCCCGAAATCCATTGATCCCGTAGCGAGAATGCCGCAACCATGGCACGGCTCTGGGTTAGGCTAGAGTCGGCGCGGAAGACTCCGCCCATGCGATTGCGCGTCCTTCGTCTCGCCCTTCTCGGCGTCCTGCTGCTCGCCCTCGCCGTCGTCTGGATGGTCTTCCAGCGCGACCCGCACGCGCGCACTCCCACGGACTCCGGCGGATCATCAGGCACTGCGCAGCATCCCGCCCAGGCGCCGGATGCAGCCGGCCCCATCGAGGAGTCGGGGCTGGGTCGCGCCGAAGCAGCCGCTGGTGGTGCCACGGACTTGGGTTCCTCCTATCCGGCGTTCGAAGGACCGGCCTTCACGCTGCGCGTTGTGAACCTTTTCTCGCGAGCGCCCGTCGGTGGAGTCACGCTCTGGGTGTTCGATCGCGCACACTACGACCGCAAGGCCTTGGCCGAAGCGCTCAGCGAAGTTGAGGACGATTGGGAAGCGGTCGCCTCGCGCTTCGCCGTTCCCGCGCGCTGCAATGAACTCGGGGAAATCCGTCTTCCTCAGCCGGAAGAATGGTGCCGCGTCTTCGGCCGCAAAGAGGGGTTATTCGGAGAGCTCTACCACCTCAAGGGCCCCGAGGGCGAAGTGGACACCCTCTATCTGGAACCCGACTGCACTTTGAAGGTGCGCGTCGTGGACGCAGTCGGCAAGGCGCAAGCGGGCGTTCCCGTGGGGCTCCGCAACGAGCAGGGCGGTTGGGCCTGGTGGGCCGCGAAGCGCGAAACCGACGCTGAGGGCCGCGTCACGTTTGCGCACCTGCAATCTCGACCGGACATCACTGAGGCTTCGGGTCATCTGGTGGTCACTCCTGCGCTGGCGCTGAATGACGGACCTTTCTTCGCGCTGAATTTTTCGTCCTTCCCGCAAGAGGAACTCACCTTGGTGCTGCCGGCCACGGGTTCCGTGCGCGTGCGACTCAGCGACGTGGATCACCGCCCGTATCACGGGACGGCAAAAGTCATGCTGCAGAGTCGGTTGGAGAAGCCTCAGGAATCTTGGTTTGACGATGACGGAGTCGAGGAGAAGGCCAGCCAGGGCGCACACACCATCGACGCCGTGGACGGAGAAGCAGTCTTTCCGCGAGTGGGCCTCGGACTCGATCTGGAAGTTGCCGTTGACTTCGACGGCTCGGACAACTGGGAAACGCAAATGTGTCGCGGCCCGGAACTAGCCGGCAGCGAAGCGCTGGTGCAGATCTCACAGCAGGTGTTGCGGCCGTCTCTGCTGGTGCGCCTGCTGGATCCTGCCGGTGAGCCGCTGCGGGACACGAAGGTCCTGATGCAGGATCGCTTCATGACAAATGATTGGGAGAACGTGTCCTCCGTAGACATGAAGACCGACTCCGACGGCCGCGTGCGCCGGATCATCGGCGACGACTGGTTGCAAGACCAACCAGGCACTCGGCGCTGGCTGGAGTTCGTGCGCGAAGCCGGCGAAGAGGGGCCTGCACTCGGTGAGCGCGTGGAAGGCCGAGCGGCATGGAAGGCCGGCGAGAATGATCTCGGAGACATCCGCCTCTCGGAACTCGTGGAACTCGCGGCGGGGATCGTCGTCGATCCCGACGGCGCTCCCGTCGCCAATGCCGACGTCTCGCTTTCCCGCCGTTTCGACCGCAGCCGGGGCCGTGAGGCCTGGCGCACCGAACGAGATTCTCGCACTCTCACCGATCGCGACGGACGTTTCCACATCGTGGGATTTCAGAGAGTGGGCACGATGCGCCTTGAGTCCCGGCACCGCGACTTCGGAATGGCCTCGGTGCCCTGGATCGCAGGCAACGCAGATCACCGGATTCAATTCACAGCGAGCATTTTCGTGACGGGCACGATCCTTCGCGATCCGGAGGTGCAGCCCGGCCGGCTCTCCGTGCAACTCGTGGACCTCGGCTCCACGCCTGAGAACAAGAAGGTGCGGACTCAGTCCGGGGTGGAACGCAACGGTAGTTTCCGCTGCGGGCCAGGCGCTCCCGATCTCTCTGAACTCTGGATCGTCGACGATTCCAGCGATCGCCTGCTGTGGAAGATTCCGCAGGTGGCCGGACATCGGTTGGACCAAAACCCCGATCCCCGCCTAGATCCCCTGGATCTGCGTGGCCAGCTGCACGTGATCGAGGTGCAATGCCTCCAGGACGACGGCAAACCGTTCGACGTGGAGGTGAACTTCGCCCTGACTGCCTCAGCCGTGGAAGAGCCAGAGGATTGGAACTGGGCTGGTACGGGGCGGTTCGACTTCCTCGCGGCAGCGGAGCCACTCCATCTCTGGGTCCAGGCCGAGGGGTACAAACGCACGGACCTGGACGTGCGCGGCAACCCGCTGCAGGTTGTCCTCAAGTCAGGGCCACGGCTCCGCATCCTCCTGAACCACCCGGAACTCCTGGACCTGAGCCCACAGATCTACCTCCAACTCAGCCGGATGGAAGGCGACCACGAAGCGGACGAGCAGTGGATCCAACTGCGCTCCGACCCCGTGGACCAAGCGCTCTCCGTTCCTGGCGATTATCGCATGCGGCTCTACCTCACCCTGGGCGCAGGCAATGACTGGAACTGGATTCCCTACCCCGAGGAAGGTGTGCCCCTGCGCGTTCTGGACGTCATGGGTGCTCAGGAAGTCCGGCTTTCCTGGACCGCCGCCGAGGTCTCGGCCGAACTGGCCCGGGTTCGCGCGGAGCAGGAAAAGAATTCCGAAAATTAGTGAGAGAGCCGGCGCGGAAGTTCCGCGTTCTTTGACGGAGGGAGGGGAGCCCTCCAACAGCGAACTAAGATTCCGAGCGCCTTGAGCGCAGTCTTCGCTCCGGTCCCGGCCCTGCTCACGCGGAAGCCGGGACCGGTTCTTTTTTGGCCGACCCTATTGCTCGCGCGGCCGCAGGCGCTGAATCTCCTTCAGCAGCCGATCTGCCTGCTCATGAACTTCCGGTTCCCGGTCGGGCTCGGCCGCCAAGACCGGAAGCGCCGCCTGTAGCGCTGCGTCCGCCCGGGTCACTTCCCGCTGGAGCAAGCGCGCGGTGGCTAGCCCCACGCGCGCCCGCGCCAACAGCCAAGGATCCTGGTCCTTGGAATCCATGAGCCGCCGCTCCAGGTCCTCGAAGGTCAGCACGGCGCGTGTTGCCTGCTGGAGCTCCACCTGCAGAGCGCCTGAGGTCTCCAGGAGCACCAGGATCACCGGATGATCGGCAGGCAGCCCGGCGGCCGCATCCGCAAGTGCCGCCGTCAACACTGCGTTGGCCTGCGAGTGTCGCTCCGCATTCGTGAGACTCCGCGCTTCTTGGAGACGGAGCAGCGCCACACCGGGGTGGCTACGCCCGTGCCTTTTCATGGTGCAGTTCGCGGCCGCGCGGAAAGCGTCGGCAGCCTCGGGGAAGCGCCGCAGTTCGTAGAGCGCGACCGCGAGGTTGTTGTAGGAAGCCGCAAGGTCCGGGTGTCCGTCGGGGAGGAGCCGCTCACGCACTTCCGTGGCCCGCGCGGATGCCCGCTCCGCCTCTTCGGCACGATCCAGGCGCAGGAGCACGAGGCCGAGGTTGTTCAGCGTGCTCGCGAGATGCAGGTCTTCCGGACGGCCAGGAAGAGTTTGCTCGGCGAGAATGGCCTGAAGCACCTCCGCGGCTGCCACGTAGTCTTTCTGGCGGAAACGGATCGCCGCGATGTGGCTGCGGACGGCGAGCACCGAAGGGCTGGAGGGACCGTATTCGCGCACGCGCACTCTGAGCGCGTGCTGGAACTGGGCCTCGGCCTCATCGAATCGCTCCTCCTCCATCAACACGAGTCCGAGAGCCGACGCGGCCCACATGGATGACAGGTCTTCGGGGCCGTGAACTTCACTCCAGATCGCCAGCGCGCGGCGGAGCAATTGCTCCGCCTCGGGCAGCCGCTTCTGCGCGAGTCGGACTTGTCCGAGTGCCGCCAAGGACTCGGCGGCTTCGAGGTGATTCTCGCCGTAAAGCGCGCTGCGAAGCGCAAGTCCGCGCTCAATCAGAACCTCCGCACGATTGGGTTGTCCCAGGTGCGCGAACACGCGTCCGATCGCAGTCATGAGTCGCGCGCGCACACCGTCTTCACCGCCCCAGCCCTCCTCGATGAGGTTGGCGCCGCTTTCCACAAGGTCCAGCACGGAGATGTCCGCGGGATTGGCGTTGTCCACGGTCGCGCTCTCAAACAGACCGATCAATAACTCCACGACGCGGTCGCGGCTCGCGCTTTCCGCGCGGGCGAACTGCGCTTCCTCGTGAGCGATCTCCGCTTGCCGTGCGATTCCCACCACCCCGCCGATCGTGACGCCGATCACGAGCAACACCATCGCCACCAGATTGCGATGCCGACGCGACCACTTGGTGAACAAATAGGGAACGGAATCGCCGCGGGCGCGCACCGGCAGCCTTCGGAAGTGACGCTCGAGATCTTCCGCGAAGTAGCCGGCAGAGGGGTAGCGGCGGGTGGGTTCCGGACGCAGGGCCATCAGAACGATGGTGTCGAGGTCGCCGCGTAACTGGCGGCGGTGCACCTCGGGTTTCATGCTGCGAGCCTCGGCAGTGGCCTCGTCCACCACTTGGCTCGGACGCAGCGGCACGGCGCCGGCGTCTTCACGCGCCTCGGTCACGGAGCCTTCGCGCCGCGGGAACGGGATCCGCCCACTCAGCAATTCGTAGAGGACCACGCCGAGCGAATACACGTCGGAGGCAGTGCCCACGTGGCCGCCACGCAACTGCTCCGGACTGGCATAACGCGGAGTCATCAGCCGCGCAGCCATGGCGGTTTCCGTGTCTTGATCGGAGCCTTCGACGAGCATGCGCGCCACGCCAAAGTCGAGCAACTTCGGAACCCCGGCTTCATTGACGAGGATGTTGGCCGGCTTGAGGTCGCGATGGACGACCAGTGACCGGTGCGCATGGTCCACCGCAGCGCAAATTTGCGCGAAGAGTTCCACGCGCTCGCGCAAGCCCAACTTGCGGCGATCGCACCAGCGATCGAGCGGCTCACCTTCCACGAACTCCATGACCAGGAAAGGACGGTCGTGCGAATCGACGCCAGCATCCACCAGCGCGGCGACGTTCGGATGATCGAGCGCCGCGAGGGTGCGCCGCTCCATCGCGAATCGGTGCAGCAGGATCGCAGTGTCGAGACCACGACGCATGAACTTGATTGCGTAGGGAGTGGCCGGGTCATCACGCCGATGACATCTCCACACCGTGCCCATTCCGCCCGCGCCCACCCGTCGCTCGAGAATCCAGGGTCCGATGCAATCACCCGGTTCACGCAAATCCGGTTCGGGACGGGCAAGGGTTCCGAGCGCGGCTTCGGCGGTCGTGTCGAGAAAACCAGGAACTTCGCGCTCGGCGCCCAGCAGGGTGCGAACTTCGTCGGCGAGAGCTAAATCTCCGGCGCATTCGGTCTGCAGAAAGGCTTCGCGCTCCTCCTGCGGCAAGCCGCGAGTGGCGGCGAACACTTCCTTGACGCGCTGCCAGGAGACGGTTCGATTCACTGCTTCCCTCCGGCCTGGATGTGCCGATGCAGCCAGGAGCGAGCAAAAGCCCATTCGCGATAGGCCGTGGCGTCGCCGATTCCCAGAACCCGCGCCGTTTCCTCCATGGTGAGACCCGCAAAGAAACGCAGCTCCACAAGTTGTGCCGCGCGCGGATCCTGCTCGGCAAGACTGGCGAGCGCACCGTCGAGAGCGACGAGGTATGCATCGGGGTCTGCATCAGCGGGAGCAGCGAGATCACTGACCTCAAGGTGAACGCGGGCCGCGTCACCGCCACGCTTCGCAGCCGCTCGGGCGCGCGCATGGTCAATCAGGATGCGGCGCATCACCCGCGCGGCCGTCGCCAAAAAATGCTCGCGGTCCTTGAAGGGGCGCTCCTGACCCTGCACGGCTCCAGAGCCCATCAAGCGCTCCCAGGCCTCGTGCACGAGCGCTGTCGGCTGCAAGGTGTGCCCCTGGCGCTCTCGGCGAAGGTAGAAATCGGCGAGCCCGCGCAACTCCTGGTAAAGCAGGAGGAAATCGGTCGGTTCTGAGTCGCTCTCGGACATGGCGCCGCGCGCAGTACGGAACTCATGCGGATTCTATCCTTGCGCCGGGCAAAAAAAATGAGGGCTTCCACTCCTCGAATTCGCTTTCTACTCAGCGAGTTGATGTTCATGCGCAACCCCATTCCCTCATTCTTGGTCCTAGTCGCGACACTCGGCGCATGGTCCTGCAATAGCGCAGATCCGGTTCTCGGACCCGAAGTGCGCTTTGGTCCTCTCTCCGACATCCTCGGCGGAAGCATCGCAGGCAGCGATCTCGTACGCACAACCGCCGCAGACTTTCTCGTGGGAGATGCGGCGTCCCTCGAAGAAATCTTGCGCTTCCGTCGTCAATCGGCAGAGAGTGCTCCGCAAGCCGGCCTAAACACCATCCTCGACGTCTCACTCCTCGATCCCCTCGCGCGCTCCGCCTTGGGCGACCGACTGCTTGAGCCTGCCCTCGAACCACCCGGTCCGATTTTCCTTGATGAATCGGGAATCAGCTCCACTTCTCTGCGCCAACAGCGCGGCGGCATCCATCGTGTCACGGTGGGCAGTGATCGCCGAATTCACTCGACCGAGGAACTGCGGCCTCAACCTTGAGCATGACTGGGATGGACTTTGATCTTGCGATCGTAGGCGGAGGCCCGGCCGGACTTGCCTGTGCGGCGCGCGCCGCAGATCACGGACTCAGCGTGCTGCTCTGTGAACCTCAGACCGGCGCCTTCGACAAGCCGTGTGGCGAGGGAATCATGCCGGAGGGTGCTCGCGTGCTGCGCACTCTGGGAGTCAACGGCGCAACCAGCCGCGAATTTCCGGGAGTGCGCTACTACACGGGAGTGGAGCGTCCGCTGAAACTCGATTTCGCGCAACCCGGCGAAGCCTGGTGGCGCGGGGATCTCCATCTCGCCTTGCAGGCAGCCGTGCTTCGCCGTGCATCCATTCAACAACTCGTCTGCCGGGTCGAGAGCGAACAGATTCCCGCAGGAGGATTTCTCCTCCGCTCTGAATCCGGTGATCGCACCGCGCGCTGGTTAGCGGGCGCAGACGGGGCGTCCGGAAGTTCGGCACCCTGGTTGCGCCGCTCGAGCGGTCGCTGCGCAGCAGCGTGGCGCAGAATGGGTGCGCGTTCCCGTTTTGAAGAGCGCAGCCGACTCGATCGGGTAGAGATCCACTTCGGAGGCGGGGTGGACGTCTACCTCACTCCCCTCCCGCGCGGCGCGATCAACGTTGTCGTGCTCAGCGACGTGAGCGCAAGCGATCTTCCGAACGCGCGCACATTCTTGGAGCAAGGCCTGAGTCTGCACCCGAGAGCCCGGCAACACCTCGGCGCTGAGATCGGCCGTGCAGAGACGCGCGCGCTGGATCTGCCTTGGCCACATCGCGTGACCGATGGCAATTCTTTTCTTTTGGGCGATGCAGGGGGCGCGCTCGATCCCATCATCGGCGCGGGTGTGGCGGTCGCGCTCCGCAGCGGCATGCACGCCGCCGATTGCGTTCTCGCCCGTAAGCAAGGCATGGCGCAGCGGGCCGTAGCCCGGCAATTCTTGAGCATGAGCCGAGCCGAGCGGAGCCGTCGCGCGCTCCTTGCGCGCGGGTTGCGTTTCGCCTCCCGTCATGACCAGATTGCGCGTGGTCTCGCACGATGTCTTGTGGCGCTCCCGAGCATGGCCAATACACTGGGAAGAATCGCCTCCGGCAGCCGGACCACCTCCGAATTCGTGCCCACCTCGGAGATTTAAGGAAGCATTGCATGCACCGACATCTCGCCTCAACTCCACAAGCGCTCGCTTCCGCAGCCATCAGAGTTCCGCAGTCGGTCCGCGCCCTCCCCACGATCGCTGGCCTCGCCCTTGCGCTTCCCGAGCATCGGGTCGACCAAGAGCGCACAGTGGCCGAACTAGCCCGACTCTTCCCCGAAGAAAATCGAGAATTCATCGCGGGAATAGTCCATCACTCGGGCGTGCGCACGCGTCATCTTGCGCTTCCTCCGGAGCGTCTCCTCGCCCTCCAAGACTTCACGGCGCGGAATGCGACTTGGCTAGAGATCGCAGTCGAGCTCTGCGCGCGTGCCGGCGCAGAGGCCCTCGCCCAAGCGGGAATCCGCGCTCACGAAGTGGACGCCATTGTGGACGTCTCCTGTACCGGGCTCGCCATCCCAGCCCTGGACGTGCATCTCGCACCCCGACTCGGCTTGAGGCCGGATTGTCTGCGCATCCCCATCAGCGCCGCGGGTTGTGCCGGCGGCGCGCTCGGCCTCAATTTAAGCGCCACGCTCGCCACCGATCGCACGGTTCTTCTGCTCGCCGTGGAGTTGTGCACTCTGGCTTTCGTTCCCGGAGAGACCGACCGCGCCAATCTGGTCGCGGGCGCGCTCTTCGGTGATGGCGCTGCCGCGCTCTTGCTGCGCCCCGGCGGACCGGGCACGCGCATCGTCGCGGCCGGCAGCCATCTCTTTCCCAACACGCGGCACGCCATGGGGTTCGAGGTGGGCAGCCACGGTTTGCGCATCCGGCTCGATCGCAGTTTGCCGGTCATGTTGCGCCGTGACCTGCGCCCGGCCGTGGAATCGTTCCTCGTGACCCACGGCTACCAATTGGCAGACGTCGGGCTCCATTTGGTGCATACCGGCGGCCGTCGCGTCCTCGACGTCTACGAAGAAATCTTCGAATTGCCGGAGGACGGTCTCCGCCCGTCGCGTGAAGCCCTGGCGCGCTACGGAAACCTTTCCTCGGCTTCAGTATTCACAGTAATCCATGAAGCTGAGCGCCTCGGCATGCGCCCGCCGCGCGGCAAGCTCGCGCTGGCTGTCGCCTTCGGACCGGGACTCTCGGCAGAAATGCTGTTGTTCGAGGACTTTGGAGGATGACCCTGCCGATGCCTTTCGCCATTCTGCTTGGGCTGACCGCTCTCT
>CAZCXL010000025.1:0-15159 GCA_964502625.1 uncultured Planctomycetales bacterium
AAGTGGACCTCGGTCGCGAAGCCGGCCAGGGCTTCGTCGACGGAGTTGTCCACGCTCTCCCACAGCAGGTGATGGAAACCGGCGAATGACGTATCGCCGATGTACATCGCGGGACGCCGACGCACGCCTTCCAGGTCCTTGAGGAACTGGATCGTCGAGGAGTCGTAATCGGCTGCGGACTTGGTCTTAGTGCTCATGTTCAGGAGCGGCGAAATTCGAGGGCGCGCACTTCCACGATCGGAAGTCGGCCACTGGCGCGGATGGCTTCGTTCACGAGGCGAAGGAGCGAGGCTGAGCGGTAAACGCGCAAGTCCTCGAAGAGCGGAGAAGAATCCACCGCCACGATCAATTTCCCGGCGCGGAAGGAAACCGCGCGGCAACGCGGGCGCCAATCTTCCGGCATGATCTGCGCCCAGGATTCGAAGACGGTGTGGTGCGCAGTGGAGCGGCTCCAACCGTGGCGATGGAACGCCTGGTTGAGGAGATCCCCGAGCGGGACCGGTGCCGCACGCCGCGCGCTCGCGGCCATTAGCCGAGCGTGCTCAAGGGCATGACGACGTAAGAGAAGTTTTCGCCAAGCACCATTTTCGCGGGACGCGAGGCTTCGTCGAGTTGGATTTCAATCTGCTCGGAGTGCGCGGCTTTGAGACCGTCGAGCAGATAGTTGGGATTGAAGGCGGTCTTGAGGCCCTCGCCGACGTAATCCACTTCGAAGTTGGCGGAGGCGCGACCACGACCTTCGTGTTCGGACGCGATCTCCAAATTGTTCGGTGTGAACGCCAGACGCACGACTGCGGCAGAATCTTGCGTGAGGTGGCTCGCGAGCCGCAACTTGCGCGTGAACGGATCCCGGTGCGCGCGCACGACGTGCTTGCTCGTTTTCGGAATCACGTTGTCGTAGTTCGGATACTCGCCGGCAAGCACGCGCCCGAAGGACTCGAGGTTACCGATGCGGAATCCCACTTGATTGCCGAGGAACCACATGTGGATCTCGTCAGCGCCTTCGTCTTGGCCGAAGCGCACGATCTGATCGAGCACCTTCGGCAACAGCACCACGCGCTGCTTCTTGCTCGCGCCGCCCACGGCCGGCCGGCGGATGCACGCAAGACGGCGACCGTCGGTGCCCACCAGCGTGACTTCGCCGTCGCGCAACTCCACGAGCACGCCTTCGGTGGCGAAGCGGGTGTCTTGCACGCGCGACGTGGCGAAGCGCGTGGACTGCACCATGAGCAGGAAATCATCCTTGGTCACCACGAGGTCCGGATCCGTGGTCAGTTCTGGAGCGGAGACGAAGCCGCGATCGCTCTTCATGCCCTTCGCGGGTTGCGCGCTGGACTCGAGCGTGACCAACATGCAGCGATCTTCGCCGGCGACCAGTTCACACTGTCCGCCGTCCTTGAGATCGAGCGTGATGGTTTCCGACTCGACGTCGCGCACGATGTCCACGAGCTCAGGACCGGGAATCACGGCCCAGCCCGGCTGCTCAACCTGCACCATGTCCACGCGATATCGCGCAGACAGATCGAGATCGTTCGTGGTGAGGATCACGCCTTGATTGGAGGCCTCGATCAGAACTCCGCCGTAGAGCGGGTTCGTGGGCTTGCGATCGATCGCCATTTCGACGCGCTGCAGAGCATCGCGAAAAGCAATCCGGTCGATGAGAAACCTCATGGGCTGATCTTGAATGGGAATTCAGGAAGGTAGGAATTCGTCTTCATATTGTAGCGGTCGGATTTGGTGGAGACAGCGCTCAAGGCATTCCCTAGATTGCGCTGCCGCAAGGCTTTGAGACGATTTCGCCTGCGGCTCCGCGGGTCAGGGAAAGGTGCACAGGCTGTGGAGAACCTGGGCCGTATTCCGCACTCGATGTGCTGGTGCTGGTGGGTCTGTGGAAAGGGGTGGACAAGACCCGTGTTTTTCCGCAAAACACCCCCGGCTTCTCCACAGGTTTTGAGATCAGCGAGGAACGCCGCCGCGGGCCATGCGTTCGACCTCGCTGACGCGCCGCGCGAACTCTCCGTCCACACGCAGGCGGTCGGCGATGCGCTGCACGGCGTAGAGCACCGTGCTGTGGTCCCGTCCACCGAAGTAGCCACCCACCTCGTCCAGCGAGAGGCTGGTCAGGCGTCGAGCCAGGTACATGGCCACCTGGCGCGGCAGCACGATGGACTGCGACCGGCGCTTGGATTGCATGTCGGCCAGGCGCACGCCGAAGTGGTGCACGGTGGCGTCCAAGATCTCGTCCATCCGGACTTCGCGCTGACGCTGCGAGGCGGTGGACTGCAGAGCACGTTGCGCAAGGCGCAGCGAGATCGGCTGACCATCCAAGGCGGCGTTCGCCTTGAGATTGATCAGGCTGCCCTCGAGAGCGCGCACGCTGTCTTGCACGCGCTCGGCGAGAAAGTTCGCGACCGGCGCCGGCAGGGTGATGCCCAGCCGATCCGCCTTCTGGCGCAGAATGGCGAGACGCGTCTCTAAACAGGGTTTTTGGATCTCTGCGACCATCCCCCACTTGAACCGGCTCACGAGACGCTCCTGCAGGCTCGGGATGTCTTCCGGCGGCGCGTCGCTGGAAAGCACGATCTGCTTCTGCAGCGAGTAGAGGGTGTTGAAGGTGTGGAAGAACTCTTCTTGGGTCCGCTGCTTGTTGGAAAGGAGCTGGACATCGTCCACCACGAGCACGTCGGCGTCGCGGTAGAAGTTCCGGAAGGAGTCGAAGGATCCGTGCCGGATCGCGCTGATGTAGTGGTTCGTGAACTGCTCGCAGGAGACCAGGAGAATCCGCGCCTGCGGCAGATTCTGGCGCACGGTGTGCGCGATCGCGTGCATCAGGTGGGTTTTGCCGAGCCCGACGGAGCCGTGCAGGAACAGCGGGTTGAAGGTCTGCGCCGGGCGCTCGCTGACCGAGACTGCCGCGGCATGCGCGATCCGGTTGCAGGGGCCGGTGACGAACTGGTCGAAGGTGTAGTTCGGGTGGAGCGGAAGGAGATCTGGCTGCCGCGGAGCAGTGGGAACTTGCGCGGGCACGGCCGGGATAGGAGCAGGCAGACTGGGCGCAGATTCGGCACGGATGGAGAATTCCGGGGCGAAAAGAGCGTGTTCGAGGTCGATTTCCTCCACGCGCACTTCCACTTCCTCGACGGCGAGCACTTCGCGCAGCAGGGCCATCCGTGCACTCATGCGCTCTCCGTGCAGGACGGTCGGGACTTCGATGACGGCGCGCTGATTGCGGTGGTCGCTCAGGCGGGCGCCGCGAAACCAGGCGTCCACTTCGCCAGCTCCATGAAGCGCCGTGACGCGTTCAAGAACCGACTCCCAGGCGGCATTCAGTTGTTCGGGGGCGGGGAGAAGAGGCATTCCAGGGCCGCGGAGCGTTCCTAAGTCCTTATATTGTAAGGATTTATGAATCGCGCTCCGCGTGCTGCCACTATACGCCCGCTCTTCCCACCCGCCTCCAAAAGTTTTCAACAGCGCTCAGAAAGTCCCCCACTCAGAGGGTTTAGGAATATGCGACTTCGTAGAGGCGTCGTGCCACGCCCGCGAAGCGCTCGCCGGCTTCGCGTGCGGTAGCCGGCGCAGTGCCGCTCAAGAAGCTGATGCGCACCGTCGCTCGGGCGGCCGCTGCATCCAAGCCACAGGCAAGCAGCACGGCCGACGGTTGCGCCGCGCCGCTCGAACACGCTGCACCGCTGGAGACGTCGAGTCCTTCGGCGTCGCACGCGGGCAGCAGGGCGCGCCCCTCGATTCCCGGCACGGTGAGGCTCAAGGTGTGCGCGAGATGCGGATGGTCTCGAGGCGTGTTACAGAGGAAGGGCACGCCCGACGCGCGGAGCGGCGTGAGAAACGCTTCACAATTAGCTGCGGCCGCCTCCGCGAAGGCTCCCTGTTCCGCAAGCGCGAGAGCGAGCGCGCAGGCGAAGGCCGCGGCCATGGCGGGTGATTCGGTGCCTGCGCGACGCCCGCGCTGCTGGCCTCCACCCACGACCCACGGATCCAACAAGGCGCTCTCCGACACGCGCAGCATGCCCACGCCCTTGGGCGCTCCGATTTTGTGGCCGCTGAGCGCGAGCGTCTGCGCTGAGTCGAGTGCGGCGTCCCACGGTAATTTGCCGACGCCCTGCACGGCGTCTGCATGCCAGTGGACGTCCGGGCTCGCAAGCGCAGCGACGGGCAAAAGATTCTGCACGGCGCCCGTTTCATTGTTGGCCCACTGTACGGCGACTACTGCGGACTTCGCCTCGCTCAACGTTGCCGCGAGCGCGCTCGTGTTCACGCGCGCGGTGGCATCCACAGGAAGGAGCCGCAAGGGCCATCCCTCGCTCTGCAAGAGGCGCAGCGGCGCGAGCACGGCCGGATGTTCCACTGAAGATCCAATCAGGAGCGATGGCGCGCCGTGAAATCGGCGCAGCGCGCGCGCCGCCCCGAACAGGGCTAAATTGCAGGATTCCGTGGCACCACTGGTGAAGACGATTTCTCGCGCGCCGCAGCGCAAGAGTTGCGCAACCCGATCGCGCGCGTCCTCGAGCACGGCTTGTGCGCGCCGTCCGCTGCGGTGAATGGACGCAGGATTGGCCGGAGCCTCGCGCTGAGCGCGCAACCACTCCTCCAAAGCTTCGGCGCGCAAAGGCGCGCCCGCGTTGGCATCAAGATAGATCCGCTCCAGCGGCGCGCTCCTGCGCAGCTTGCGCGACTTGCGACTTACGCTGCGCAACGGCAGCAGGGCGCGCGGCGAGATCACGACCGGACATCCGGCGCCACAACTCGCGCGCGAGCTCGCGGAACTCTTGCGCGGCGCCGCACTCGGGGGCGTACTCGAAAATGGTTTGAGCGTGGCTCGGAGCTTCCGCAAGGCGCACGTTCACGCGCACGAAGGTCGGCAGCAAGATCTCGCCGAAATGCCGGCGCAACTCCTCCACCACTTCCCGCGAGAGATTGCGCTGCCGCGTGTACATACCCACCAGAATGCCTACCAATTCCAGACGCGGGTTCAGGCGCCGCTTCACGCGCTCGAGCACGTCGAGCAGTTGCGCCATGCCTTGGAGCGCAAAGAACTCGGCCTGGAGCGGCACCAGAACTCCGTCGGAACTGACGAGCGCGTTCAGCGAGAGCGTTCCGAGGGAAGGCGGGCAATCGAGCAGCACCAAGTCAGGCGCGTCTGCGGTCTTCGCATATTCACGCAAGGCGTCACGCAGCAGCATCTCGCGTCCGATCTCACCGGCGAGCTCGGTCTCGGCTCCGGTCAGATCGAGGTTGGTCGGCGCGATGGATAGGCCCGCACGATGCGTGGGCTGCACCACGTCCGCGAGCACGTGCTGTCCGCTGAGCACGGAGTAGATCGAGGGATCACCGGGCGCCGGCATCCGATCGAAGGAGATGGAAAGGTGGGCCTGCGGATCGAGGTCCACGAGCAACACGCGCAGGCCGGATTCGGCGAGCGCAGCGCCCAAGTTCATGCAGGCGGTCGTTTTGCCGACGCCGCCCTTCTGATTGATGACGGAGAGGACCCGCACGGCCGCAAAGATGCCAGTTCAGCAGTCCAGGAACAAGGTCACCGGCCAATCACTAGGGTTAGGCCTTGTAATGCTCAGGAGCTCCCGGGTGTAGCGCTCCCACTCCCCAGGCAGAAGTCGGAATTGGGCCACGGCGGCGAGCAACCCCAAACCGAGTTCTTGGGGTTCACCGGCAGGGCGCAGTGCTTGTGAGGTGTTGTGCCAGCGCGTGCGGCGGATGCCGGCATGGTTGTCCAAGCAGCGCTCGGCGGAGCCCGCGAAGTCATCGAGGCCGCGTCGCATCAGCCGCTCCATGCGGGACCAGGCGCCAATCAGTCCGGGGTCTACCTCCAGGCAGATTTCGCGCAAGCGAGCGAGTGGCTCCCCGAGCGCAACTCGCAGCGACTTGGTGGTCTCGGCGAGCTCTCCGCCGAGCGCCGGGCGATAGCGCTCCGAAGCATCGTCATCTTCGCGCGCGAGTTCCTCGGGCCGCAATCCCAGATCGTCAAGAGCACGGCGTTGATGCGGTCCGATCCACACGATGCGCACGTTCTCCTCCGCTGCAGGCACTCCTTCTGTGTCGGCTTCTCCACGCTCGACGGCGCGCACCTGCAACTCCGGAAGCAGAGCGCGCCAGAGTTGGACTGCGGCTTCGAGCAACTCCGTCTTGGGCGCGGGAAGAAAGCACTCGATCGCCGAGGGCCCTTCACGCGTGGGACTCATCGTGTCGCGCAAGGCCGCGACCCACATCGCGCGATCGCGCGCGTCGCGCAAGAGGCCGCGATGCGGCGCGGGCACCCCGACGGGATCTCCGTGCGCGTTGAGCGTGCGCAACAGCAAATCCACATCACGCACGAGGTTCTCGTCGAAGACGAGTTCAACCTGTGCGAGAGAGCCCGCGCGTGCTGCCGCGAGCAGCACCTGATTGAAGGTGCGCAGTCGGCCCCCCGCGAACCCGGGCGCGGCCACCACACGGCACGAAACACTCATCGTGCCGGCGAGGACACCGCGCGAAGATCGTTCACCATCTCTGTGAGCGCCGCTTCCGTGCGCGCTTCCCAGCCGGCGAGATGTTGCAGGTCCACGCGTGCGTGCGCGTTCAGCACGGAGCGGCTGGCGTTGACGATCGCGCCGTGTCCGCGCGCGTCGAACGCGGGCGCCAAGCCCGCGGCGGTTCCTCCTTGTGCGCCATATCCCGGGAGCAGGAACGGTGTGTGCGGCATCAAAGCGCGGAAGCGCGCAAGTTCGTCGGGACGCGTTGCGCCCACCACGGCACCCACGGCGCTCCAGCCAGAGCCCTCGCGCAGCGGGTTTCCCCATGCCGCGACCTGGCCTGCCACGACTTCTGCGAGCGGTGGCACACCATGATTTTGGAAGAGACCGGCGCCGGGGTTGGAGGTCTTCACCAACACGAACAATCCAGCGCCGACGGCGCGGGCGGCTTCAAGGAAGGGTTCAAGGGAGTCCGCGCCGAGATAGGGATTCACGGTGAGTGCATCGCTCGCGGCCAGCGTTCCGCGATGTCCCCCGCGCAGCCAAGCGTCGGCGTAGGCCTCGGCGGTGCTGCCGATGTCGCCGCGTTTGGCGTCCATGACCACGAGCAGTCCGCGCGACTGGGCATGCGTCACGGCGTCGTTGAGCGCGCGCATGCCAGCAGCGCCAAGCCGCTCGAAGAAGGCGGCTTGCGGCTTCACCGCTACGGCCTGCGCCGCGACGACGTCGAGCAGCGCGCGGTGGAAGGCGATCAACGCGTCTGCGGCGGCGTCTGCGGAGCCCGCTTGCGCGCGAGCGCGGAAGGGCTCCGGCAGTTGCTCCAGGCGCGGGTCGAGGCCAACCATGGCCACACTCCGCTTGGCGTCCACCGCCGCAAACAGCCGCTGCGCAAAGCCGGGCGTCATCGCGCGCAGAGGATAACGCCGCGTCAGACCTCGAGCCGATTGGGCGCGAGGCGGAGCAGAACGTCGTCGAGGATCAACAGACCACGCGGAGTGGCGCGTGCGCGTTGCTCAGGTCCGGCGCCAATCGTCTCCAGCAATCCTTCGTCGTGGAGTTGCTGCCAGACGGGAGCGCAGGCCACGGCCGGGTCAAGGCCGCAGAGGCGCTGCAGTCGCTGCAGAGAGACGCCCTCTTCCCTCAGCCGCAAACCCATCATCAATGCATCGAAGAGCAGGGTGACAGGCATGGGACGCTCGCGCTCATCCACGGGATCTGCTGCGCGAGCGAGCGCCGCCTCGTAGAGCTCGGGGCGTTCCAGGTTGCGGCGGCGTTCTCCGGCGCGCCACGAGGCGGCCCCCGCGCCGATCCCCACCCACTCCAAGGAACGCCAGTAGGCGAGGTTGTGCAGCGACGCCTCTCCGCTGCGCGCGAAGGCGCTCACTTCGTAGGCGCCGTAGCCATGAGTTGCGCACAACTCTTGAGTCTGCTCGAAGAGTTCCAAGCAGCGCGCATTCTCTTCTTGTTCCCATCGGCCGGCGTCGCGCAAGCGGGTGAGCGCGGTGCCCGGCTCATAGGACAACTCGTAGCACGAGAGATGCTCCGGTCCCCAGCCGATGACCTCGAGCAAGTCCTCGCGCCACGCGACGGGGTCTTGACCGGGGAACGCAAAGATGAGATCGCAGTTCACGCGACGGAATCCGGCAGAACGCGCGACGGCGAAGGCGCGGCGCGCGGCGTCTGCGTCGTGCACTCGGTCGTATGCGGCCAACACGTCGGCGCGGAGGGATTGCACGCCCAAAGAAACACGAGTGATGCCGTTGCGCACGCAGGCGTCGGCGCGCCCCGCATCAAAAGATTCCGGGTTGGCTTCGAGTGTGACCTCGCGCGCGCTGTCGCGAAATCCGGTGATGGCGTGCAGCTCCGTGAGCAGATGCCCGAGCAGCGGCGCGGGCAGGAAGGAGGGCGTTCCCCCGCCGAAGAACACGGTCTGCGGGCTCAGTCCTTCGGCGCGAGCTCGTGCTTCCGCGAGCACAGCGGTGACGTGGCGTTCCAGATTCTGGCCGGTCCACGCGTAGGAGTTGAAGTCGCAGTAGCGACACTTGCGCACGCAGAAGGGCAAGTGCACGTAGAGCGAAACGCCGTCTTCCGCGAGAGCATGCGCCGGAATCGCCGCTGCGGCGAGCGGGTCGCGAACCGCGCTTTGATCAGGCGCTGCGCTTGCGCGCGGCGTCGTCGGCCGCGCGGTGCCGGGCTCCGGGAAGGATCCGGTCGGCAGGTTCTCCCTCGACGACGTAGGCATGCAACTTGCGAAGGGCGTGGCGCTCGATCTGGCGGATGCGCTCGCGAGACAGGCCGAGCTGCTCGGAGATGACCTCCAGGGTAGCGGGGCCGTCGCCGGTGATTCCGTAGCGCATGCGGAGCACGGAAGCCTCGAGCGGGTCAATCAGATCCAGAATGTCGCGCAAGACCTGCAAGGAGTCTTCGTGCATGACGATCTCGTCGGGCGAGCGCGCGTCGCGATTGGTTTCACCGTCGCTGCGCTCGACGCCTTGCAGAAATTCCGGCGTGGCACTCCCCCGCCTTCTTGGGAACGCAAAGTCTGTTCGACGACTTTGCGGTTCGACTTGGAGAGCTTCATGCGCTTCGCGATGTCCTCCGGAACCGGCTGGCTGCCGGTTTCATTACGTAGGTCATCAGCGGCGCGGTGCCACTTGGTGAGGATCTCCACCATGTACGACGGCACGCGCACGGTCTTGACGTGGTTGATCAGGGCGCGCCGAATCGTTTGCTGAATCCACCACGAGGCGTATGTGGAGAAGCGGAATCCCGCCTCAGGATTGAACTTCTCAATACCTTTCAACAATCCCACGTTGCCTTCGGCAATGAGATCGGGGAATGCGAGTCCGCGCTGGCGAAAGCGTTTGGCGATCGAAACCACCAAGCGGAGATTCGCGCGGATCATGTGCTCGCGTGCGCTCTCGTCGCCCTCGCGCACGCGACGGCCAAGTGAAACCTCTTCCTGGGCGGAGAGCAAAGGGACCTCGTCGATCTCTCGCAGGTAGGTTTCGAGGCAGCGGTCGGAAGCGATTGTGAATGTCCTCCAGGTCGTGGAGCGGACGAAGATCCCGCGGTGCGGGCCTTCGACACCTGGGACTGTTTCGGCACAGAATGTGTTCCGCCTGTAGCGGCGAAATCCCGGCTAAGATCCGGTGTGGGATCTCCCGCGCGCCCGGATGCTCCCGTTCGACGGGCAGTGATGAGCGAAGCGCGCTTCGCGGAACTGCTGAGCAACTTCACGAGGCCCTTTCAGAGCTCGGTGGCGCGTGTTCTGCGCGAGCCTCCTGAGCAATGGACCGAGCCCTTCCTCTATGGGCTCTATCGGCAGGCAACGGACGCGGAGACCTTCCTTGATGACCACGGTGCCAAGCGCAGCCTGACTTTCTATCAAGTGCGGGAGGCGGTCGCGCGGGTCCGATGGTTGTCCCTAGCGGCCAGCGCCTTTGCTCACCTCACTGCGCGGTTGCCGAGTTACCGAGTTCCGGATTCGGAAGCCCTGCAGCGAGAGCTCGGGGCGCACCTGCAGGACTTGGTGCGGCGGCTGGGCGGAATGTTGGTCGCTGCGTCACAAAGCCTTGAGCAGCAATGGCTTAGGTCGGAATGCCTTTGGAATGAAGAGGCGCAGGAAGGGGAAGAAGGGCCGCAGGAGCGCTGGACTCTGCGGGCGGATCGTCCCCTCGAAGCGATTGAGTCCGAGGATGAGAGCGGTCAGACCCGCGCTGCTCGGTTTCTAGGGCGCTTTGTGCGCCTGAGTGAAGCCTGGGCACCGGAGGCCAGGATTCGTCGGCGCGGGCAGGAGGAGTTGACTGCTTTCATGGCGAGCTACTGCCCAGAACCTCTGGCGCGGATGATGGAGGCGAGGGCGCATAGCCTTCAGAGCGACTTCGACACACACCTTCGTGAATCGTCAGAAGTCGAGGAATTTCCTGGACTTATGACTCTTCGCAGTAGCGTCAGCCAGTGCTTTCACCTCTTGGAGGCAGTGACCGCGCTCACGCACTTGTATGAGCGGCACTGGCTGCATGAGAAGGACCGCAGCTTTCGAGAAAGCCTCGAGGAGATCGCGCCTCGGATGGAGCTGCTGGACCTGATCGTGAACGGTTGTGTGATCCGCGCCTACCGCTGCCTGCACGAGCACGCCCGCCTCGCTGAGGAGCTCCTGCAGCAGTTTGCGCGCCCCACAGAGCGCAAAATCCCGCTGCCCGCTGGGGTGGATCTGCACGCTCGCCCACTCACTCTCATTGTGGCGCTGGTGAATCATCACAAGACGCCCGTTCAGATGATTCTCGTGGGTCAGCCCGCAAACGCAGCCAGCATTCTCTCGCTACTGCTGTTGGTCGGTGCTCATCCTGGCCAAAGAGAGGTCAGTTTTCGCGGCTCAAAGGAAGTATTGGATGACATCCAACTACTTATAGAATATGGGCTTGGGGAGAACGGTCAGCAGGTCCTGCCGGAACGTCTGCGCACTCTGCTGCGGCTCTGATTTCGGGCACAGCCTGGATTCTGGGTCACCTGGACCGTACTGTCCCGACAGTAAACCATGAGTCAGCCCCGCAAACTAGGCCGAGGTCTCGGTTCCCTCCTCTCCACCCGCCATGGCCAGGAAGAGGCCCCCACAGCCGGCGAAGGCCGTCTGTGGGCTGGACTGGAGGAACTGAGTCCGAGTGAGGAGCAGCCGCGCCAGGACTTTGAACGCGGTTTGGCCGGATTGGCGGAGAGTTTGCGCCGACACGGGATGATGCAGCCCATTTTGGTCACCCGACGCGCAGGCGGCGGGTACGAAATCCTGGCCGGGGAACGTCGCTGGAGAGCGGCGCGCATCGCCGGCATGAAGCAAGTGCCGATTCTGGTCCGAGAAGCCACCCAAGGTGCCGGCGAGCGCCTGGAACTGGCCCTCATCGAGAACATTCAGAGGGAGGACCTGAACGCGATTGAGCGCGCACAGGCCTGTCAGCGGCTGATTGAGCAGCATGACTACACACAGGAGCTGGTTGCGGACCGCCTCGGCTACCAAAGGTCCACGGTGAGCAACCTGCTGCGTCTGCTCGAACTCCCCGAGGAGCTGCAGGCCGATGTTTCACGTGAAACATTGACCGCTGGGCACGCGCGGGCCCTTCTGCAGCTTCAGGGCAACCTCCTCCAGGCGGAGGCCCGGAAGCGGATTCTGGAAGATGCACTCTCGGTGCGCCAGGCGGAGCAGCTTTGCAAGGACATGTCCGCCAAAGGCGCCACTCCCAAGCACCGCGCTCGTCCGCGAAAGCCCGCGTGGGTTGCTGATTTGCAGGAAAAGACCTCTCGCCGACTCGGAGTGCGCACGGAGTTGATGCTCCTCGCCAAGGGCGGAGGCAAACTCGTTCTGCATTTCCAAGATCTAGATCAGCTAGATCGGCTCACGCGTCAGCTCGGGGGGCCGAGCGAGGCGGATGAGTTGCTTGAAGGCTAAGCGGATACTGGCCCCACCCGCTGGAGGAAGGCTGGAGCAACCGTAGCTAGCGGGCGGACTTAGGGCAGTAGCCACTCTCCGAGCGCGATGTGTGCGCAACATCCTATCTAACAAGGACATAGGTGCGCTCACCTCCAACTGGTGGGGCCAGTATCTGCTAAAGGATCCGTGCGCTCACCACCTGAATCGCCACGTTCGGCGCGGCGGTCTCCACGGCTGTTTTCAGCCCTTCCCATCCATCCACCACCTTGCCTAGGACCGTGGTCTGCCCGTCCATGTTGTAGGAGTTCTGGAAAGCAAGTTGGAGGTTGTTCGGATCTTGCTCCCCGGCCTGGCCCGGAAGAATCCCCGGCGCAAGCGTGCCCTCGGAGTGGAAGTAGCCAAAAGCCCGTTCCACCATCACCTTCTCGATCTCTACTCCCTCCGCCGGAGTCTCGGGAAGCAGGGACAGCGTGAGATTCGCGGAGCCCACGCGGCGCGCACCTTGATCCTGCAAGCGTCCGGCTTCTACCCAGCGCACGAGGGCGCCCGTTCCGAGGGGCGCGGTGCTCTCATAAAGCCCAATGACAATCGTGTAAGAGCTTGTGCCGTCAAGACTTAGAACAATCTCAACCTGGCGGCCATCCGGCACGGGGGCGATGGGACTTTTGGGAAGTTGGCCCGCCGTCGCGTAGGCAGACTGCAGCAAGTGCTTGGCCATTCCAACGCTTCCGCCCTCGGAGGCAATTTGTACGGAGTCCTCCGCAACCAAGGCTTCCAGTTCCGGCTTCAGGATGGCAAGAGCGGCCGCATCGGAGCGTTCAGAGGCCACCTGCACGGCGTCAAAAACAAACCAGGCGTGGATGCGCGCATCCTTCTTCGCCTCCGCCAAGTTCTTCTGGAGCTCGTCCAATCCCGTGAAACTCGGTGCCAGGGTTCGATAGGCATCCCAGGACGCGGCCAAGTTGTTCTGCTTCCAGCGTGGAGCCTGCTCACGGTAGAGCAGGATTCCCAGCACGAGGACTACGCCCCCGAGCAGAAACCACATGTTCTGTCGCAGCCAGCCGTAAAGCGGCGTGTCCTGGAAGGTGAGGTCGTCGGACATGTTGGGCGCAGATCTTAGCGGCGCCTACTCCTGTGGAGGACGACCGTCGGCAGAACTCCGAATCCTCAACTGCTGAATTCAAACGTCGTCCGTAAACTACCCAACCCCAGTGCACGCTTGAAACATTCCTCCCTCCGTTTCCCTCTGGTATTTGCGCTGCTCCTCATCGGCGCATGTCAGGCCTCCACGACCAGCCTCCGCTCGGTCCAGAAGCCCATTCCGGCGAGCCTGGCCGATCGCCTGCCGGCGGACACCATCGCCTATGTCTCTCTGCCGGACATCCAGGCCATGCGGACGAGCATGCAAAACTCCATGCTGGTCAAGCTCTATGAGGAGCCCGATGTCCAGAACTTCGTCTCTGGGCTGGTTAATCTTTTGGACCAGTCATGGGATGAATTGCGCTCCCAAGCCGCCGCCGAAGGAGTCCCCGTTGAGCTGACCCACTGGGAAGCACTCCGCTCCTTTGAGATGGGCATCGCACTGCGCGCCAATCCCGCCGCGAATGCGACATTCGATCTGCCGCCTCACGTGTTCGCGGTTGCGAGACTCGGCCTCGCTGAAGGGCTTGGTCAACGCGTCTTCGATTTGCTCGCCACTCAAATGGGAGAGCATGCGGCCATCGTGAGCGGCCCGGGCGAAAGCTCGATGCAAATTGTGGACGAAATGGAAGAAGGCGTTCCGCTTCGAGGCTACCTGAAGTGCACGAGCAACGCCGTCGAGATCGAATTCCTGATGGGGGAGCGCGGTGAAGGCGCACTCTCTGCGACGGAGAATTTCCGTCGCGCCTGGAACCGCAACTACACCAACGGCGCAGCCGTGTTCGGCTTCCTGCGTATTGATGGAATTCTCCGCACGATTCTGATGGGTGCGGAGAGTGAGCAGCCGGACATCGTCGCATTGGTGAAGCCATTCTTCGATCAGCTCATCGCGCCGATCCAGAGTGTCTCCTTCGCCTCCGGCTGGTCCAAGGAAGGATCCTTCCTCAACGGCATGCTGGATCTCAGCGAAAATCCGGGACCTGCATGGCAGACCGTGGCAGCCGACAAGCAGCTAGCCGAATACATTCCTGAAGGCGCGACTGCCTTCTCCTTGGCAGGCGCCAACCTTGACCCCGGCATCCAGGCGCTGCTCGACATGGTGGATCGTGTTGCGGCCTTCCAGCCTGAAGGGTTGCCGATGCCGCTCGGACAGATGATGCAGATGGAAGCCCCTGAGCTCCATGCCTGGATCCTCGGCGCACATCGCGCCGAGATGCAGAGCGCGCTGCTCGGATTGGGTCAGCGCTCCTTCTCCTACTCCGTGCCGACCGGCTCCATGGGTTCGGAATCACTGTCCTTCTTCGAATTGGATGATGCGGCGGCACTTTCTTCGCTGATGGAACAATTGCTGCCGCGCCTGCGCGTCGCGCTCAACGACAGCGAAAGCCCGGTCAAGTTGGAAATGCGTCGCGCGAAGCGCAAAGTCACTCAAGCCGACGGCAGCGTGACCGAGGTGGCTGGCCCGGCCTACTACTGGATGGACTTCGAGCTTCCTCCGCAGGCCGCGCAGATCATGGGCATGCTCAACGTCAAGTTCGAGCCCGCGATGGGCATCGCGCCTGAAGGCTGGCTCGTGATGTCGCTCTCGCGGGAGTCCGTGGCCAACGTGCTGCGCGAAGGCATGCGCAAGCCGGACGCCAGCATTCTTGAGAACAAGGACGCCGCATCCTTTCTTGCCAAACTTCCGAAAGGTGCATCCAGTGCCGCTTGGAGCGATCCCCGTCCCGCGGCCGCCGCTGCGCTCGGCATGATCGGTGGCATGCTGCCGATGGTGGCGAGCATGGCAGGCGAGTTACCCATCCCGGTCAACCTCAATGCCTTCCCTGCGCCGGACGTATTCATTCGCAACATGCGCACCTCTGAGTCCTGGTCCTGGGTCCAGCATGGTGAAAGAATGAGCCGGAGCGTGGGCAGCATGAACCTGGCAGACCTGTTCACGGTCGTTGCCGCTGCGGTCGCCATCACGCCGCCGATGATTGGCATCGTCATGCCGATGCTTCAAGGGATGGATGATTCCGCCTCTGAGCCCGAGGACTCCGAAGGCGGCGTCGAGTTCTAGGTGCTGCTTGGTCTGATCGCGGCGCTCTCGGCCTTGTTGCCGGGGGCGCCGCT
>CAZCXL010000026.1:0-15018 GCA_964502625.1 uncultured Planctomycetales bacterium
GCCATCACGTCCACGTCACGACCACTTCCGCCCCAAGTGCCCACGATGCGTCCGGCCAGCGCGGTCTCTACCACTGAAGCGACCTGCTGCACGCTCATGCCCGCCTCGTAGGCGAGGTACGGATCGGGTTCGACGCGCAGTTCCGGGCGCCCCAACACGAAATCGTTCTGCACTCCGAAAGCTTGCACGCCCGGCCAGGAACCGAGCTTCCCTTGGATCTCCGCCGCCGTCGCGTTCAACAACGCCAGATCCGGGCCGCGGATCTCGACCGTGAACTGCTTGCCGGAATCGCGGAACAGACTCTGGCGGATCGGCACCATGAAGCGGGTGCCGGGCGCCGTCAGACAAACAGGGAAGAATTTCCCCAGATAGGAGTCGAGGCCAGGACCGTTGGCGTACTTTTCATCGAGGATGACACCGCCGCCATTGAAGAGCGAAGCGAACACCATGAAGTAGCGGCCGGTTTCCGGCTGCTCGCGAATCCAGTCCTCCACCGGCTTCATCGCGGCCTCGAGCGCCTCCGGGCGCGTGCCGGGAATCGGTCCGCTGAAGAAGAAGATCAGGTTGGCGTTGCCCGTGGGCAGATAACCGGCCGGCGGCACCAGGCCGAGCGCCGCCAGCGACACCAACACCACCAAGCCGAGTAGCGCGAGTTTGGCGAATACGCTTTTCTTCCCGCTTCCGGAAAGCAAGATTGCGATGCGGCCGTAAGCGCCGACGGTCTCCGGCTTAGTCGTCTTGACCCGACTGCCGCGCGGCCCCTTGTGTCGGAACAGCAAGGCGACCAGCGTGGGAACGACGGTGAGCGCCACCAACAGGGAGAAGCCCACGGCCGCGGCGATCGCGATGGCGATGTCAGCGAAGAGCTGCCCGGCCTCTTCCTGCACGCCGAGGATTGGCAGAAATACCGCCATGGTCGTGAGCGTGGACGCGAGCACTCCGCCCCAGACTTCACGGCCGCCTTCTTCCGCGGCCTGACGCGCGCTCTTGCCCTGCTCCATGTGGCGGAAAGTGTTTTCCAGCACCACGATGGCGTTGTCCACCACCATGCCCGCCGCGAAGGCGAGACCCGCAAGACTCACGACGTTGAGCGTGCGGCCCAAGCCGTCCATCACCAGAAACACCATTCCAAGCGAGATGGGAATCGAGAAGGCCACCACCAACACGCTGCGCATGGAGCGCAAGAACAACAGCAGCGCCAGCACGGCGAGCACGGAGCCCAATCGCAAATTACCCCACACAAAGTCGAGCGCTTGGTTGAGATAGGTTGTGTCGCGGTAGACCGGCTCGAAGCGGAGCTCGAGTCCGCGCTCCGCAAAGCGTTGGTTGAGCAGGGCGAGTTGCTCTTCGACCCCTTCGATCATTTCCACTACGTTCGCCCCGGCCTCACGCTGCACGCCGATCGCCACCACGCGCTGGCCGTTGCCGCGCACAATGCTCGCAAGTTCGCGGTAGCCGTCTTCAACGGTGGCAATGTCAGCTACCAAGATCGTTCCGCCCGCGTCACGGCGCACCACCACCTGCGCGATCGCGGCGGGATCTGGGTCACGGCCCACGGTGCGCACGGCGAACTGTCGCGTTCCGGTCTCGAGCGTTCCGCCGCGGCGATCCAGATAACCCGAGCGCAACGCCGAGATCGCCTCATCCCAGGTCACCCGCCTTGCGGCCATGCGCTCAGGGTCGAGCAGCACGCGCACTTCACGCTCTTCTCCGCCCACGATCAGCAAATCGGCAACGCCCTCGACCCGCTCGAGTTGGGGTTCGACTTCGTCGGCAACGATTTGGCGCACGCGGTCCGCGCCGTACACGGATTCACTGACGATCCAGATCGCCATCTCGCGATCCATGGGACCGGTGAGAGCAACCACCGGCTCTTCCGCGTCGGGCGGCAACGCCTGCAACTGCGAAAGTTTGTTGACCACGTCCACCACCGCGCGCTCTTTGTCCACGCCCCAGCCGTACTCGAGGCTCACCGAACTCATGCCTTCGATGGAAGAGCTGCGCAGTTTCTGCAGACCGTCCACGCCTTGCAGCAGATCTTCGATCGGACGCGTGATCTGCTCCTCCACTTCCACCGGACTCGCACCGCGATACACCGTGGTGACCGAGATCATCGGCCGGTCCACCGTCGGCTTCATCTGCACCGGGATGCGCTGCCATGCCAGAACACTGAACAGCAGCGCCAAGATGACCGCTACCGCCACCGTGTAAGGGCGTGAAACGGAGAATTGGACCGGATCCACGAGACTCAGCGCGCGGCCACCGCGCGGTGCGGCTGCAGCCGCAAAGGCGCGCCGGGGAACACGTTGTCATTGCCGGTCACGATCACTTGCGCCCCCGCGGCGAGCGCGCCTGGGATCAAGGATTCGACCGCCGTCTCACCTTCGCCGCGCGCAAGCACCCGCACGGGCACGAAACTGGCGCTCGGCGGAGCGCCTTCGGCAGCGGCGCCCGCCACCACCACCAGAGCTCCCTCGAGAGATTCCATCAACGCGTCGGCAGGCACCACGGTCACGTTCACGGCGCGACGCACCACGAGTGAAGCGCGCACGAATCCGCCGGGCATCAGTCCCGCAGATTCCGCGGCCTCGGGGGTGGGCCGCAATAGCCCACGGAAAGTGCGCGTGCCGGGATCCGCTGAAGGCAGCACCTTCAGAAGTTGCAACTCCACGGCTATGCCGCTGCCTTCGGCGCTCACGGTCACGACTTCGCCTTCCTGGACATCCACCACGAGTGCGGCGGGCAACTCCAGTCGGATCTCGAGGTTGCGTGTGTCCACCAACTCAAACACGGGCGCTCCGGGTTGCAGATGACTGCCGAGGGTCGCGTAGCGAGCCACCAAAGTTCCCGCGAATGGCGCACGCAGCACGTGTTGATCTTGCAGGGCCTTGAGCCGAATCACTTCCGCTTCTGCGCGCGCAACCTGCGCCGAGCGCAACGCGGTCTCGGATTGCCAGCGATCCCGCTCACTCTGCGCAAGCGCATTGCCCAGGCTCTCGGCACGCTTGAGCTCCGCGACAGCGAAAGCGGCATCCACTTGCGCGGCTGCGACAGAGGCCTCTGCGGAAGCGAGTTCCGCGAGAGTGACGGAGGCATCCAACCGCGCGAGCACGGCGCCGGCCGCGACTTCTTGTCCGGTTTCACCGAGCACTTCCGTAACGCGACCGGAGCGCTCGAAGGCCAGGGCAGCGCGGCGCAGGGACTCCACGTCACCGACGAGCCGCACCCGCTCCTCCACGGTTCCCACCCCGATCTCGACGAAAGTGACCGGGAAGGTGAAGCCGGCCGGTCCGCCACCGCCGGCGGCCGGGGCCTTCTCACCACCGCACGAAATTACGGGCGCACAAGCGCACGCAAGGAGAAGCAAAGACGGGGACCGCCGCATGGTCTTGTGCGGCAGCCTACCCGCGCATCAAGCAAATTGCTCTAGGGAAGGACTCTTGAACCCGCTGCGAATCTTCTCCAAGGCGGCGGCCTGAATTTGGCGCACGCGTTCGAGTGAGATCCCCAACTGTTTCCCAACTTCAGCAAGGGTGGTCATGGCTTGGCCTGCAAGTCCGTAGCGCATCTGCAGGACCGCCTGTTCACGCTGCGAAAGCTGTGCGACGGCCTCGAAGAGGTGCTGTCGCAGGTCTTCGGATTCACCGAGCGGAGCGCTGACTTCCACCGGCTCGGCCTCAATCAGATCCACCATTTCGGTTTCTCCGGTCGCGTCCACGGTGCGGTTCAACGAACTGGTGTAGCGGTTGCCAACGACCGCGCTAGCGGCGAGCGCCGGATCCACGTCGGCCTCGCGAGCAGTGGCCTCGATGTCTTCGAAGCCGCTCTCCAAGGTGGACGCGGCGTGGCGCAGCTTCTTCATCGCCTTCTGAATGTAAGCCGGCACCCGTACGGTGCGCGATTGGTTGTAGATGGCGTTCAGAAAGGCCTGATTGATCCAGTAGCCCGCGTAGGTGCGAAAGAGCACTCCGCGGCGGAAGTCGAAATTCTCGATCGCCTTGAAGAGCGAGAGATTGGCCTCTTGCACGAGATCTTCCACCGGCACTCCCACGTGCCGGTACTTCTCCAGTAACTTGAACACGAGCAATAGATTGCGCTCGAGCAACTCATTGCGCGCGGTTTCGAATTCCTGCTGCGAGAATCCCTGCTCGGCGCGCAGCCGCAGCACTTCGAGCGCCATGCAAAAGCGCTGTTCTTCCGCTCGGTTCAGTTGCGGAATGCGGGTCACGTCGGCCCGGTAAGGATCTCGGGCGTTCTCGTTGCGCTTGCGCCGCTCGAAATCGAAGGTGATTTCGACGTCTTCTCGGGCGAGTTCCTGGAGGCGGGCCCCGACCAAGCGGTCGAAGGTGGCCGCACTCAGGCCGTCTGCGAGATCGAGGAAAGGGATCTTGCGTTTCATGGCGTAAGGGGTTCGCCTTGAATACGCTGACGTGACGCGCTTATTGGCACCTTTTTAGTGCGTTTTATACAACCAGGGCCAGTTTTATAGGAACTCGACGCGCCCGGTCTCGATGCAATACACCGCGCCGACGATCCTCAAACCATCCTTCTGGATCATCTCTTCGAGGAGTGGAGAGCCGTGGCGGAGGGCTTCGACCGACGCCAGTGCATTCACTTCCACTCCATGATGCAGGAGGCGCTCGCGCTCCACCGGGTTGTCGGTGGGAAGCGGCGGAAAGTGGCCGACTGCTTTGCGGACGCGGCCCACGATGGACTCCTGATTCAGGCTGTCGGCAGGGCCGGACTCCAGCGCGGCTTCGATCGCGCCGCAGAAAGTGTGTCCCATCACGATGACCAGTCGCGCGCCAAAGCGCGTAGCTGCGAACTCCACGCTGCCAATGTGCGAGGGAGCCACGATGTTGCCGGCGACCCGGATCACGAACAGATCGCCGAGCCCTTGGTCGAACACGATTTCTGCCGGGACCCGCGAGTCGGAGCAGCCGAGGATGATCGCGATCGGTTGCTGCTGCACGTTCGCAAGTTCGCCTTTGCGCCGGTGGCTCAGCAGAGAGTCCAAGCTGCGCACGTCAGAGGCGTAACGTGCATTGCCTTCGATGAGCCGGTTCAGGGCTTCTTCGGCGGGCATGCGGACTGCGGTCACGGATGGAATTATGCCCGCGCGCGCCGCGCTACGAGCGGACCCGGCCTGCGCACGAACCACTCGGCCCAGGCCAAATTTCCCGTCCACGAGAGCCACGCCGCGCTCCCGTAGGCCAGGGGGAATTCCAGTTGCGAGGCCAGTAGCGGCAGCCACAGCCGAAATGTCACCGCGGAAAACAGGATTGCGTACGCGCGGATCATCCATGCGCGATGCGCGAAGACGTTGCCCGCCTTGAGTCGGCGGAGCGCGATCACCGGACAGATCAACATGGCGAGTGCCATCCCGCCGAATCCGGTGGCTGGACCCCAACCGCCGTAGGCGTAGACCGCCATGTAGATCCCGCTCGCGCCGGTGACCAACATGGCCGCCACGCACACGAGACCCAAAGAGTGATGCAGGGCCGGGCGGCGCTGCCACGAAGCCTTCAAGAACTGGAAGGGCCCGATCGCCAACGCGATTCCGCCGAACAGCGCATGGGGAAGGATTCCCCAGGGTCGCGCGCGGAAGGAATCGGCGGCGATGTCCACGTACATGCGATCGCGCAGACCGAAGACCGCGAAGGCGTAACCGGCCATGCCCAGGCCAAGCAGGAGCGTGAACGTCCAGCCAATGGCGCGCGTGGGCTTCACGGTGCCCGCTCAGGCCACGGGCATGATGCGGCCGCCCTTACGCTTGTTCGCGGCCAGCACGGCCTTGCGCAAGCGAATGGTCTTGGGGGTGACCTCGACCAGCTCGTCTTCGCGGATGAATTCGATCGCGCGCTCGAGCGTGAGCGGCACCACCGGAGTGAGCTGGATTGCGTCGTCGCTGCCGGAAGCGCGCACGTTGGTGAGCTTCTTGGTGCGGCAGGCGTTGACGTCCAGATCGTTCTCCCGATTGTGCTCGCCGATGATCATGCCTTCGTACACGCGCGCGCCCGGGTTCACGAACAGCGTGCCGCGCGGTTCCAGGCCGAACAGCCCGTAGGCGACGGCTTCGCCGTGGCGATCGGAGATCAACGATCCAGTTTTGCGTGCTTCAATCTCGCCGCGCCACGGCTCGTAGCCGAGCAACAACGCGTTCATGATTCCGGTGCCGCGCGTGTCGGTGAGGAACTCGGTGCGATAGCCGATCAGGCCGCGCGAAGGCACGCTGAACTCGATCCGCACGCGCCCGTGGCCGTGGTTCACGAGGTTGATCATGCGACCCTTGCGCTCCGAGAGCTTCTGCGTGACCACGCCGGTGTAGGCGTCGCCGCAATCCACGAAAAGGTGCTCGATCGGCTCCAGCTTCTCGCCGCCGGGGCCGTCGCGGAAGATGATCTCCGGGCGACCCACCGTCAATTCGAAGCCTTCACGGCGCATCGTCTCGAGCAGGATGGCCATCTGGAACTCGCCGCGACCCTGAACGGTGAAGGATTCGTCCACGTCGGATTCGATCACGCGCAGCGCGACGTTGATCAGGGTTTCCTTCACCAGGCGCTCGCGCAGTTTGGTGGACTGCACGAACTTGCCTTCCTGTCCGGAGAAGGGCGAGTTGTTCACCGTGAACTTCATCGCGATCGTGGGTTCGTCCACTGCGACGCGCTTCAGCGCTTTCGGCGCGGTTTCCGCGCAGATGGTGTCGCCGATTTCCACTTCGTCGGCTCCGGAGAGAATCGCGATCTCGCCGGCCGCGAGTTCATCCACTTGGCGGAAGCCGACCCCGTCGTACACCTGCAGGGAAGTCGTGCGAAGCGGACCGGGCTCGCCGGAGCGCCCGAGGCGCACCAGGCGGTCGCCCTTGTGCACCGCACCGTTCACCACGCGTCCGACCGCGAGTCGGCCCACGAAATCCGACCAACCCAAGTTCGACACCATCATCTGGAAGGGGGCGCTCGGATCGTGCATCGGCCCCGGCAGATGTTTGAGAATCGCGTCGTAGAGCGGGCGCAGGTTCTCGCGCGGTGCATCCAGAGTGGACATCGCCACGCCATCGCGACCCACCGCGTAGAGCACCGGGAACTCGATTTGCTCATCGTCCGCGTCGAGGTCGATGAAGAGATCGAAGATCTCTTGCAAGACCTCGGCCGGCCGCGCGTCGGGCCGGTCCACTTTGTTGATCACCACAACCACCTTCAGGTGCGCATGCAGGGCTTTGCCGAGCACGAAGCGCGTCTGCGGCAAGGGACCTTCAGAAGCGTCCACCAGCAAGATTGCGCCGTCCACCATCTGCAGCGCGCGCTCGACCTCGCCACCGAAGTCCGCGTGGCCCGGCGTGTCGAGCACGTTGATGCGCACGTCTTGGTAGAGGAAGGAGCAATTCTTCGCGGCGATCGTGATGCCGCGTTCGCGCTCGAGATCCATGCTGTCCATCACCCGTTCCGTCAGGTCCGCTCCGTCGCGGAAGGTTCCGCTCTGGCGCAGCAACTGGTCCACGAGGGTGGTCTTGCCATGGTCCACGTGCGCGATGATCGCGAGGTTGCGGATGTCTTGACGGTGTGCGAGCGGTTTCACGGGCATCGAATGACCGTGCATTGTACGGCCATCCTGCCAAAAAGGCATTTACTCCTGGCACGTGCTTTGTAACTGCGAAGGCTTGAGCACCACACCTCCTTCCTTCGATCCCAACGGTTTCCACCTCGCGGTTGTCGACGCCCGGGCTGCGCGCTGGATGCGCGCTTCGCGCACCGCCGCCGGCCGCTTGCATGTGGAGGAAACCGCCCGCCTCGACGAGCATTGGGACGGGAGCGAATCCCAGCGCCCCCAGGTCGCCACCCACCATCCGGTCGAGCGCACCCACACGGACACTGGCCACGCTGAAGAAGAGCGCCGCCACCGTTTCGCGAAGAAGGTCACGCACTGGATGGGCGAGCAGATTGCCACGCAGCACGCGAAGCGCGTGCATCTGTTTTCTCCAGCGCACCTCCTCGGCGAAATGCGCAAGTTGATGCCTCCCGCGCTGGCAGCCATGATCGCCGACGAAGCCCACGACCTGGGCACGCTCCACACGAGCGAGATCGCCAAGCATCCTGCGGTGTGCGCGATCCCAGCGGCCGACGAGCGGTACTTCCTGGACGAACACCTAAAACGCGACTGAACTCAGCGCTCCGCGCCGCGCTCCAACTCGAGCAGAAACTCCTTGCGCCGCAGTCCGCCGCCATAGCCTCCCAACGCGCCGCCGGCGTTGATCACTCGGTGGCAGGGAATCACGATTGCGATCCGATTGCGTCCGTTGGCGGTTCCCACGGCGCGCTGTGCGCCTGAGGAACCAATCCGCTCCGCAATCTCCGCGTAGGAGCGCGTTGTGCCGTAAGGAATGGCCAGCAGGGCGCGCCACACCCGTTCCTGAAAGGGCGTGCCTCGCAGCACGAGCGGCACCGTGAATTCGCGGAGCGTCCCCTCAAAGTATTGGTGGAGTTCACGCTCCAACAGTCGCAGATGCGCGTTGCGGCCCGGCACCGCCGGCAAGCGCAACACGCGCTTGAGTTGTTCGATCTGAGGATGCAATCGCGCCGGATCCCCAAATTCGAGCAAGCAAATTCCCTCGGTAGTGGCGGCAGTCACCAACGGACCGAGCGGGCTCTCCACCCAGGTGAACACGATGCAGTCCTTGCCGCGCGCGCGCCCGGGAGGTGCGCCGAAGACGCGCGTGAAGGCTTCGCGGAATCCACTGTGGGAGTCGTATCCACTGTCGAAGACTGCGTCGTCCACGCGGCCGCCCGCACCGAGCGCGCCGCGCGCGCTGTCGAGCCGTCGGGCCCGCGCCCAGGCAGTGAAACTCAAGCCGAAGCGTCGCTGAAACCAGCGCCGCGCAGTGCTCGGATCCACGCCCAGGGCGCGAATGGCCGCTTCGCTCCAGGCGCGGTCCGGAGCGCGCTCCACCTCCTCCATCAAACTACGCGCCCATGTCGGACGCCCATCTTGCTCCAGCGGGTGGCAGCGTTTGCAGGCGCGAAAACCCTCGGCCTCGGCCTCAGCCGTCGAACCGAAGTAGCGCACGTTGCGCGGATCCGGCTGACGCGCCGGACAGTGGGGACGGCAGTAAATGCCGGTGGTGCGCACCGCCAGGAAGAACAGGCCGTCGTAGGAGGCGTCGCGCCGCAGCCAGGCGCGCTCCATCTCAGAGACCGGGGGCAGGGTTTGCATGCCTTCCATCTCAGGATAGACGCTGCGCGGCCACCACCGATTTTCAGGCACGGAACTCGGCCAAGGGACTTGTTTCCGATAATAGGATCTGTTATTCTGTTTACATGATCCATCTCGTCAGCGGCGACATTCTCCTCACCGACGCGCAAGCCATCGCGCACGGCATCGCCCCCAACGATCCGTTCGATCACGGACTCGCCCTGGCGCTCCGAAACCGGTGGCCGGCCATGCACAAGGACTACCGTCACTGGGCGCACACCCAGCAGCCCAAGCCAGGCGAGGTCTGGGCGTGGGGCGGATTTGGAATTCGCATCTTCAATCTGCTCACTCAAGAGGGCACTTTCGCGCATGGCGAGCGCCCGGGTCGCGCCACTCTGCAGAATTTAAATCACGCGCTGAAAAAACTGCATGAGCTCGTGCTTGAGCACAACATCAAGAGCCTGGCGTTGCCGCGGCTCGCCACGGGAGTCGGCGCCTTGGAATGGAAAGACGTCGAGCCGTTGATTCAGCGCCACTTCGCTGATCTCAACATTCCGATCTACGTCTACGCCACCTTCCATGCGAATCAGAAGGCCGTGGAACCGGGTTTGCCGGCGCAGGTCATCGGCTAGTGCGGCTGAAGGAAGAGTTGCGCGATCAAGGGCTGGGCTCTGCTTCCGACCAAACGAGCAGGCGCCCCCCGTTTTCAAAATGGTGGTCGAGCACGAGCCCATGGCCGCGCAGGGCCAGATCTTTGGCACTGATTGGGTGACCGCCGCGCCATGCAAGGCCAGCGTCTTCCGCAAAACTCTCGATGCCGATCGAAGTGCGCATCTTGACCCGCACGAACCAACCGGGGAAATCCACGCGCGCGAGACGTTCACGACGCGCATCCCAGGCCAGCACGTGCAATCCGCGCAATCGCGCCGGCTCCTTGCCTTCCAACTCGTGATGCACGCGAAGCCCGTCGTCGTCCACGATCTCCAGATAGGCGGGACCACCGCCTGCGAGTTGGAGTGCGTCGGCGAAGGCTGTGTTCGCAGCGACTTCGTCTGCGGAACCAATTTCGCTCCAGTGAATCAAGAGGCCGGCAAAGGTACCCATCATCAGGAAGGAGATCAGTCCGATGATGAGCAGCGCGCGCAGCCACCAGCGGCGTTTGGGAACCGGAGGAGGAGTATCACTCATCATTCTGCAGGCAGAGTTTGATAAAAATGCAGAGCATTGCCATCGGGATCGTAGAGTCCGAATTCGCGGGTGCCCCACGCAGTTTCACGCGGTAGGAGATCTGCAGGTAGAGCATTGCGCGCAATCCATTCGGCGCAGAGTGCGTCTGGACTTCCTACCTGGAAGCGTAAGGAGGCGCGCTCCACGCGAACCCACTCGGAGGAATCGTGCCACTGCAGATGAATCTCTGCGCCCCCGCGGCGAATTCCGGCGTAGCGCGGTTGATCCGGATCGTCCAAGAAAATCCCTTCGAAGCCGAGTTTTCCCAGATAGAAAGCGAGGGAGGCACGCACGTCCCGCACGGGCAACACGGGCTGCACCGTAAAACTCTGCCCAGCGCCAGCGGCGCGGCGCGGCCGCGCGCTCAACTCACCGTCGCAATTCGGGCAGACTCCGCCTAAGTCTCCACCAACGCACTCCGCGCAGAAGGTGCACTCAAAGGAGCACACGTAAGCGGAAGGAGAGCCCGGCGGCAGCGGCGTGCCGCACCGCTCGCAAGCGGGGCGCATGTGCATGCAAAGACTCTAGGCCTGCGCGCGCGCCGAATGCGCGGTGATTTTGGCTCCGGAGATCCAGAAGCCGACGGCCACGAGTTGGATGAGGTGAAACAGGGAGTTCTTGTCCAGCAGCCAGCCTCCAACCTGGAGTTGCGCACCGCTCGCCTGCACAACGCCCGCGCACACCGCGATCATGCAACCCCAGGCTAGCCGCCCACTTCCGGCGCCGTTTCCGGTGCGCGCGAGCCAAGCCCAAGAGAGGCCGGAGCCAAACAGCACCAATAATTCGAAACTGAGAAAGGGCAGCAGCGTTTCCGAAAAAAGCCGAGAAGTGAACCCGACGAGCACTGCAGCGCACAACAGCAGCGGCAGGGCTCTACGCGCCTGCGGAACGCCCCACCGATCACGGACAGCGGTTGCGGCGAAGCACGCAAGCATCGCGGCGAGCAGAAAATCGAGCGGCCACCACAGCAACGCGTGGACGGAAGGACTCCATTCGCCGCCATGCACGAGTGCCCCGAGCAAGGCGGTGCCCGCCAGCAGCACAAATACCGTTCGCCAGTCCCGACGGCTGACGCGCACCCAGCCGTAGACCGCGGCGAGCATCAACAGCAGGTCGGTGATGGCGGAAGCGAGTTCGGCGCGATCGGAGCTCAGGTGCACGCGCGTAGAACTAACACTTCACGGTCTTGCGCTTCTTGCCGACGCGGCCCATGGCTTCGATCTTCTGGATGTAATCCACGGCCGAGGGCACCTTGCACGCAGTATCACCCATGTCCACGGTGACAGCGCCCAGCTTCTTGGCAGTAGCCTTGGCCTTGGCCAAGAGCGGCGCCACGTAACCGCCCACGGAGATCACGTAGGTGTTCATGCAATAGCGGACACGGTTGGGCGCCTTCCCCATTTCTTTCTCGACCCGCTTGAGCAATCCTTCGATTTCCTTGAGATCGAGCGCGGAGTCTTCCGTCAACATGAGATGACAGGCGTAAGTGTTCCATCCCGCGGCGGCCACGTGCTCTTGCTTCGCGTCCATCCAAGCAACGGCCGCATCTCGGGCGTGGGGACTCTCAGAAGCCACCCACGGTACGGTGTACTCGCCAATCATTCCCCATTTGGCTTGCTTGGCCCAGGCGTCCAACTGCTTGCGACTCATCTTGGCGCCGTCGGCCACGAGGCCGGCCAGATACATCGCGTCGCTATTGCCCGTGTCGAAGAGTTCGAGCGCCAAGGCTTGATCGCCCTTGATCTTCTTCGCAACGACCTTGAGATCCGCAACGTTCACGCCGAAGCAATCCGCAGGCGCTCCGTGGCGCATGTGGGTCTTGCGGGTTTGCTCGCTGCCCAGCTTCTTCAACTGGGCCATCACCTCCGGAAGTTTCATGACCGCCATTCTGGCATTCTCTCGCAGAGGGGAACGCGGGGCGCAGGGGGCTTCCCCGCAGTTCTTGCCCACCCGGAGCATCGCTCATGTACGACGGGGTCAATGCCCTCACATGTTTCTTGGGGACACGAAATCATTTTCACGTAAATATTCGGCTTATTGGCCGAATTATTGACTCAGCGCGGCGGGAACCGAGTCCAGAGCGCCTGTAGGGTTCCCGGCGCCTCTCCCAGCACCCAGTACTCCCCATGCATGGCCGCAGTGGCGCAGGCGTGATTCGGAAGAATCCGCAGGCGGCTACCGATGGGATGCTTGCTCAGATCCCAGGGCTGCCGGTCCCGCCGTCCGATCAGTCCGTGTTCCTGATTGGTGGCGAGAAGGAGCAGTTCCGGGAGAGGGCGACCGTCTTCCGAACACGGCATTCCATAGGCCTGATCCACGGCGTGCGTGGCCGTACCTCGGTCGGAGGAAACGGAGGTCCAACCGGCATCCACTACCAGCAGTCCGCGCTCCGGCTGATGCCCGATGACCGTCGTGAGCACAGACAGAGCGAGGTCCTCGAGCGTGCAGACACCGAGTCCGACCATCACCAAATCCATGAAGAGATGGACACCGGCGCGCACCTCCGTGACCCCCTGAAAATCTTGTCCGAAGCTCGCGGTCGGCGTGGAACCGATGCTCACGATGGGAGCCGCATGTCCGGCGGCGCGCAGACGCTCGGCCGCGTGCACGGCTGCATCGCGCTCACGCTGAGCCACGGCCCGATGCTGTTCTGGCGTGCGGCCGGCATAGGAACCCCCGGCATGAGTGAGCACGCCGAGCAAGGTCCCCCCCCCTGCAACGAGAGCGGAAGCAGTCTCCAAGAGACGCGGACCGTCCGGCGCGACGCCTGCGCGGCAACCATCGCTATCCACTTCGATCAGCGCAGGCACCGGAGTTCCCGAGCGGGAGGCCGCTGCGACCGCGCGGGCGGCTTCCGGAGAGTCGAGAATCACCTTGATCTCCGCGCCTTGAGCGCACAACTCTTGCACGCGCTCTAATTTTTGCGGCGCGATTCCAACTGCGTAGAGCAAGTCGCGGATGCCGTGGCGGAATAACGCTTCGGCCTCAGATAGCGTCGAAACCGTGGCCCGCTGCGGAAGTCCTCCGGCCGCGAGCCGGAGCGCCGGCATGCACTTCACGGTCTTGGCGTGCAAACGCAGCGGCACGCCAAAGCCTGCGAGCCGCTCACGCAGGCGCCGGGCGTTGCGCTCGAGACGGACCGGATCAAGCAGCAAGGCTGGCGTGGGTGCGGCCGCAAGAGCGGGTGAGGCGCCCAGCCGCGCAATGGCAGAGGTGCGTAGTGGCGTTCGCTGGGCGCCGCGCTCGTCGAAATTATTCGGATTCAACCAGCGCTCGAACTCGTTGCGCAACGCCGGCCAATCCGAGTCGAGAATGGAAAACCATGCAGTGTTGCGATCGCGTCCGCGCACGCGCATATGGCGCCGAAACACGCCTTCCGGTTGAAAGCCGAAGCGCAGAGCCGCGGCCTTCGAGGATTCGTTGGCGTCGTCGCACTTCCATTCGAAGCGCCGGTAGCCGAGGTCGTCGAAGGCATGGCGCGCATGCAGAAAGAAAGCCTCGGTGGCGAGCCGGGTACGCGCGACTCCTGGCCCCCACACGATGAAACCAATCTCGATCACACCGTGCTCCGGCGTGATGCGCATCAAGGACTGGCGTCCACCGCAGCGCCCTGTGGCCAGGTCCACCACTGCGAAGAAAAGCGGATCGTCCGCCGCAATGGCGCGCCGCACCCAGGCCAAGGTTTCTTCCGGTCGCGTCGGGGCATGATCCGTCACCCAGCGCAGCCGGTCCGCGAATTGCGGCGAGCAGAGCACGTCGTGCAGTCCGCCCACGTGCGACTCCGAGAGAGGCTCCAAACGCACCCAATGGCCTTCCAGAGCGGCGCGCGCCGGACGCGGACGAGGAAGGACGGGTTCAGCCATGGAGTCGCGCAGAATAGACGCTGGGGCCTAATCCAGGAAAGCGAGTATTCCATCCATGCGGTAGCCTGGAGTCATGCTCCTCGCCACCCTCATCCTCCTCCCCTGCTCGATGCAGGTCACCGAATACACCGCGCGCCCGGCATGGGAAGCCGCAGTTGGAACCGTGAGTACTGCCGACTTCGTCGGCTACAGCAACGGCACTTTCATCACCAACCAGTATTCCGGGATCGGCATGACTTTCACTCAGGGCAACGACGCGGTGTACGTGTCCAGCGCCTTCGTGGTGGACGGCGTCGGCGTGAATTGCAACGGTGACATGGAGATCACCTTCGCCACTCCGCAGAATGCGATCGGGATCGACTTCCCGGGCGCAATCCACATCAATGTGTATTCCGGCGCCAACCTCGTGCATTCGAGCAGCAACTTCGCTGGATCGGGTGCCGGTTTCTTCGCCGGCCTGACTTCCGTGTCTTCGTTTGATCGCGCCGTGATCTCCGACTGGTTCGATTCGTTCGCCTACGTGGACAACGTTTCGATCGCCGGCGGCGGATTCACGCTCGCGAAATCTGGTCTCTGCCCGGGACCGGTCAACCTTTCCACGACCGGCGGGACGCCGAGTTCTTCCGTGGCGATCATCTACGGCGGCCCCGGATCCACCACCAAGCCCAACGGCGTCTGCGCCGGCACCACCGTGTCGCTCTCCAATCCGCAGTTGGCCGCGGTGATCTTCGCGAACGGCGCG
>CAZCXL010000027.1:0-14932 GCA_964502625.1 uncultured Planctomycetales bacterium
GGCTTCGCGCTCAAGATTCAGAGCGGTCAGATCCAACTCGGCTCAGTGCTCGCCGCCGCTGGCTACGGCCACGCCTTCTCCGAACACGATCAGCCCGGCACGACGGTCGCGGAGGCGTAGGATCCCTGGGTGCGATTCGACGCGCCCGGACGGTTCCGCTCCATCGAGGCGCTGCGCGCTCGACTTGCGGAGATTGATCCGTCCTTCCGCGCCGATGACGCGGTGACTCCGAGGGGTCCGCTCGCGCGCCCCCTCACCCTCTTCGGCCGCAAACTCGCGAATCGTTTCGCCTGTCACCCGATGGAGGGCTGGGACGCCACCGAGGACGGCCGCCCGAGCGATCTCACCCAACGCCGCTGGCGACGCTTCGGCGAATCCGGCGCGGCGCTGGTGTGGGGCGGCGAAGCCTACGCAGTGCGCCGCGACGGCCGCGCCAATCCGAATCAGTTGTGCATGGAGACCGACTCGGATCCTGCGCGCTCGTTGGCTGCGCTGTGCGCGGCGCTGCGCGTGGGCGCGGCGATGCGCGGTGACGATCCAGAGGCGCAGGTGGTCGGCCTTCAACTCACCCACTCCGGCCGCTTCGCGCGCCCCGCAGGCGCGGCGGCGCCGCGCACCGCCTTTCGCCACGCGCTGCTGGAACGCAAATACCCGCACGACGCCGCGCCCGCGCTGCTCAGTGACGCGGAGTTGGAGACGATCGTCGCTCAATATTTGCGCGCCGCGCGTCTCGCGCGCGAAGTGGGCTTCGACTTCGTGGATCTGAAGTGCTGCCACGGCTACCTGCTGCACGAGTTGCTCGCTGCGCGCACACGCTCCGGACCTTACGGCGGAGCGCTTGCCAATCGTGCGCGCCTGCTGCTGCAACTCATCGCGGCGGTGCGCTCCGAATGCCCCGGCCTCGGGATCGGAGTGCGGCTCTCCTTGGCCGACACGATTCCTTTCGAACGCGATCCCCAGACGGGCATCGGCCAACCGATGGAGTGCGCCGGCTCATATGAGGATGGATTTGGCGTCAATCCGAACGCGCCGGAAGAATTCGACTTCACCGAGCCCTTCGCGTTGCTGCAACTATTGCAAACTGCCGGAGTGGAGGCCGTGAATCTCACGCTCGGTTCGCCGTACTGGAATCCCCATTTGCAGCGACCGGCTGCCTACCCGCCGAGCGACGGCTACACCCCTCCCTCCGACCCACTGACCATGGTGTTTCGCCACATCGATGCCGCCCGACGCGCGAAGGCGGCGTTTCCTGGATTGTGTTTCATCGGAACTGGCTACACCTATCTTCAGGAGTGGCTCGGTCCCGTGGCTCAGCATGAAGTGGGCGCCGGACACGTGGACCTGGTCGGTCTGGGGCGCATGCTGCTGTCCTACCCCGACCTGCCGCGCGACCTCCTGGCTGGGATTACGCCGGACCGCCGCCGCTTGTGCCGCACCTTCAGCGACTGCACGACTGCTCCGCGCAACGGAATGGTGAGCGGTTGTTTTCCGCTCGACTCCTTTTACCGTGAGCGTCCGGAAGCCGCGCGCATCAAGGCGCTGCGACCCGAATCCCGCACATGAGCTCCCGCCTGCGCAGTTACTGGAGAGAACTCGGTCCCGGATTCCTGCAGAGCGCGCTCACTCTTGGTAGCGGCACTGCGGCGAGCAGCCTCTTCGCCGGCGCGCTCTTTGGCTACGAGTTGCTGTGGGTGGGACCGCTCGCGATCTTGATTGGCGTGGCCGTGCTGCGGCGCATCGCCTTATTGTCGCTGGGTGACGCGCGCCGTCCGCTACAGGCCATGCGCGAAGACGCGGGCGCCGGCTTCGCATGGGCGTGGGCGGGAGGCGCGTTGGTGGCCTCGGTGATCTGGCATTTCCCGCAGTACAACCTCGCCGCCAGCGCTGCGGTCGACGCCGCCGACGCGCTGGGCCACGACGGTCTCCATCCCGGCTGGGCCAGCCTCGTGGTGCTGGCGTGGGCAATTGGGCTCTCCTTCCTTTATGGGAAAGATTCCAGGTTCGTGCGCATCTACGAACGCGTGCTGAAATGGATCGTCTGGGGAATCGTGCTCGCGCTCGCTTGGGTGGTGTTGCACACGCACACCGATTGGGGGGCCGTGGCGCGCGGCTTCGTGCCCTTCCACTTCCCGGAAGCGGTCAACGGTGTGTCCGGCTTCGAGATCGCGCTTGCCGGTCTGGCCGCGGCCGTCGGCATCAACATGGTTTTTCTCTATCCCTATAGCCTGCGCGCGCGCGGCTGGGACGCAAAGCAGCGCGGGCTCGCCGGCTTCGACCTGATCGTGGGCATGGCCGTGCCTTACATGCTCGCCACCAGTCTCCTGGTGATCGCCACTGCGAACACCTTGCACGCAAGCGGAGTGGTCGTGGACCAGAAGGCTGCCATCTCTACCACTGCGCGCGTGCTCGGCGACGTCATCGGCCCCGTGTCGGGCCGCCTGCTCTTCGACTTCGGTTTGATCGCGATGGCGCTGTCTTCAATCACCCTGCACATGGTGGTGTGCGGATTGGTGGCCATGGAAGTGTTCCGCCTCGAGTATGGCAGCCGTGCACACCGCCTCTGCACCCTGATTCCCATCCCGGGCGCGCTCGCGCCCTTCATCTGGGCGGAATACTCGGTGTATCTCGCGGTGCCCACCACCATCGCCTGCGGCGCTCTGCTGCCGCTGGCCTACTTCGGCTTCCTGAAGCGCGAGCGCACGTGGACCGGACGCCTCGTGCTGTTTGGCGCCATTGGCCTGCTCGCCACCGCTCTGTTCCTATTCCTGCGCGCGAAATATTTTTCCGCATGAACCAAGCCGCGCCGGTCCGCCTCGCCTACGCCGCCGCGCACGTGGTGCCCGCGTCTGGCTCGGATCGCCAACTCGATTGGGAGAGCACGCTCGGCTTGCGCCGCTTTCTCGACTCCCAGGGTTTTGGCGTGGCCGAAGCCATGGACACCGCGCAACGCTTCGAACTCGGATGGGAAACTGCGCGGGAACTCATTCAACGTTGCGGGAAACTTCAGTTGCAGCAGGGCTTCTGCGCCGGCGCAGGCACGGATCAACTGCCGCGCGTGCGCGGTCTGCCCGACCTGGCCGACGCCGCGGTCGAGCAATGCGACTTCATCACGAGCTGTGGTGGCATTCCCGTGATCCTGCCCATGCCGTGGCTTTCACTCAACGGCGCCAGCGAGGACGACTACGTCTTCGTCTACGGCGCGATTCTCCGCCAAGTGCGCGGACCCGTCTTCGTACACTGGCTCGGCGAGATGTTTCTGCCGGCGTTAAAGGGCTATTTCCCGGGGCAATCCTTCTCGCGCGTCATGGCGTTGGCGCCGGAGGTGGCCCGCGGCTGCAAGATCTCTTTGCTCGACCCCGCGCGTGAAGCCGCGATTCGCCGTGAACTGCTGCCCCGCGAGCAGATCGTGCTCAGCGGCGACGACTTTCACTTCGCGCGCACGATTCTCGGCGACGGGCTGCCCCCGGCGCGCTGGACCCAAATCGGCGAGCACCGCGTTGCCTTGGGTGATTTCAGCCACGCGTTGCTGGGCATCTTCGATGCCCTCGCCCTGCCAGCAGGCCGCGCACTGCAAGCCCTCAGTCGCGGCGACGCTGCTGAGTATCTGCGCTGCATGGAGCCGTGTGAAGCACTCGGCCGCCACGTCTTTCAGCAACCGACTGCGTCCTACAAAGCCGGGCTGGCCTTCTTGGCTTGGTTGAACGAACAGCAACCGGAGTTTCGACTGCTCGGCGGACTGGAGCGCTCTCGCGATCGCGCGCACTATCTCCAATGCGCAGATCTGGCGCGCAAATGCGGAGCAGTGAGTGATGGGCCGCGCTTTGAACGGCGTCTGGCCGCGTGGGCCGCAAGTTCTCAGTAGGATGGGCGCATGATCGCATTGCACGTCAACGGCAAATTGCATGAAGTCGAAGACGTGGACCCGCAGACTCCGTTGCTGTGGGTGCTGCGCGATCGGCTCGGGCTGACGGGCACCAAATACGCCTGCGGCATGGCTCTGTGCGGCTCGTGCACGGTGCTGCTCGACGGCAAGGAGCCGACGCGCTCCTGCATGGCGCCAGTTTCCGCGCTCGTTGGCCGCAAGATCACCACCATCGAGGGGTTGTCGCCGGACGGAAATCACCCGCTACAGCGCGCGTGGCGCGAGACGGCCGTGCCGCAATGCGGTTTCTGCCAAGCGGGCCAAATCCTGCAAGCCGCCGCCTTGCTTGCCGAGAAGCCGAATCCCAGCGATGCGGACTTGGACACCTGGATGTCCGCGAATCTCTGCCGCTGCGGCACTTACCCACGCATTCGTGAAGCGATTCACGCGGCCGCGGCGGATCTGGCCGCCGAGGAAGCACGGTGAGCGCGCCCTCACGCCGTCATTTCTTGCAGCGCGTGGCGGCCTCCGGCGGCTTCGTGTTCGGCGCTTCGCTCGTGCCCGGCGGCACGCTCCGCGCATTCACCGCCGCGGATCTGGCCGACCCCGCCGAACTCGCATGGGAGCCCGACCTCTTTCTCGCCATCGCGGCGGACGGCACGGTCACGATCATCGCGCACCGCTCCGAGATGGGCACGGGTATTCGCACCGCCTTGCCGATGGCGCTCGCCGACGAACTCGAAGCCGATTGGGCGCGCGTGAAGATCGAGCAAGCCCTCGGCGACCGCCGCTACGGCTCGCAGAACACCGACGGCTCGCGCAGCGTGCGGGAATCTTTCGAGCGCCTGCGGCGCGTCGGCGCAACCGCCCGACACCAACTGGAAGCTGCCGCCGCCGCGCGTTGGGGCGTGGATCGCGCGGAATGCCGCGCAGAGTCCCATGCGGTGCACCACGCGAGCACCAAGCGTGCGCTCGACTTCGGCGAACTTGCCGCCGCGGCCGCGGCCTTGCCCGCGCCCTCCGCAAATGAGGTGCGCATGAAAACCCGCGCCGAGTGGAAGTGGATCGGCAAGGAGGGGCGGCCCATCACCGACCTCGACGGCATTCTCGATGGCAGCGCGCTCTACGGCGCCGACGTCCGCCTCGACGGCATGCTCACCGCGGTCGTCGCGCGGCCGCCCGTGGTCGGCGGCTCGGTCAAATCAGTGAATGATTCTTCCGCGCTCGCGGTGCCGGGAGTGCAGCGGATCGTGCAGTTGCCGAGCGCCGGCACCTCACCCGCGTTCCGGCCACTGGGCGGCGTGGCCGTGCTTGCGCGCGACACCTGGGCCGCGCTGCAGGGGCGTAAACAACTTCAAATCGAATGGGAGCACGGCCCCAACGCGGACTACAACTCCGCTACCTTCCGCGAATCTCTACTGGCCACCGTGCGTCAGCCCGGCAAAGTCGTGCGTTCCCGAGGGGACGTGGACGCCGCATTCGCCACCGCGGAAACTGCAGGGTCGCGCATCGTCGAAGCCGAGTACGCGCTGCCCCACCTCGCGCACGCCAGCATGGAGCCTCCGTGCGCGCTGGCTCGTGTGGACGCCACCGGCTGCGACGTGTGGGCTCCCACGCAGAACCCGCAAGCCGCACAGGATGAAGTCGCCGGCGCCTTGGGCTTGCCGCGCGAGCAAGTACGCGTGCACGTGACCTTGCTCGGAGGCGGCTTCGGTCGCAAGTCCAAGCCGGACTTCGCCGTGGAAGCCGCCTTGCTCGCGCGCGAAGCGGGCGCGCCGGTGCGCGTGCAATGGACGCGCGAAGATGACATCCGTCACGATTATTACCACACAGTTTCCGCCATGCGCTTCCGCGCCGCACTCGGCGCGGATGGACTGCCCGTAGCGTGGTTGCAACGCAGCGCATTCCCGCCGATCGGAAGCACCTTCAGCCCCGAGGCCAAGCTGGGCAGCGATGGTGAATTGGGAATGGGCTTCACTGACCTGCCCATTGACGTGCCCCATCTGCGCGCGGAAGTCGGCGAAGCCAAGGGCCACGTGCGCATCGGATGGCTGCGCTCGGTCTGCAACGTGTTCCACGCCTTCGGAACCCTTTCTTTTGCTGACGAGTGCGCGCACGCCGCCGGGCGGGATCCCCTCGAGTACTACCGTGCGCTGATCGGCGCGCCGCGGCACTGGAATCCCGCGGACGAAGGCGTCAAATATTCCAACTACGGAGAATCGCTGAAGGTCCATCCCGTGGACACCGGCCGGTTGTTGGCCGTGTTGGAGCGCGCCGCGGAAGGCGCGGATTGGGAAAGAAAACGCAAGGCTGGCCGTGGCATGGGCCTTGCCGTGCTGCGCTCCTTCTGCGGGTACGTGGCCGTCGTGGCCGAAGTGAAGCTCGGCCCGGGCGGCGAACTGCTCGTCCCGAGCGTGGACGTCGCCGCCGACGTTGGCTTGGCGGTGCACCCGGATCGCGTGCGCGCGCAGATGGAGGGGGCGGTCGTTTTCGGCCTCACTCTCGCGCGCTTCGGCGCGATCACGGCCAAGAACGGTGCGATCGAGCAGTCCAATTTCCACGACTATCCTTTGGCGCGCTTCTCCGAGGCCCCGCGCGAGCTCCGCGTGCACCTCATCGAGAGCGACGCCCCGCCCACCGGTGCCGGCGAGACCGGGTTGCCGCCAGTGGCGCCCGCGCTCGCCAACGCGCTGTTCGCGGCCACCGGCAAGCGAGTGCGGAACCTGCCTTTCCCGCGCTGAGCATGTGCGGATGCGCACCTTCGGTAGCGCCCGAGGGATCAGAGCCTTCGGAACGGAATTTGCAACCCGAGGATCTACGAATGTCCTCCTTGCTACTTGCGAGCTGTGCACTGTTGAGCACTTTCAACCCCCAATGGGTAGGGGGAGAGTGGGATGCTGTTCGCACGCTGACGGCCTGGTCCGACTTTGGACCCCTAACCATTGGCCACTCACTGGCCTGTGCCGGTGACGTCAATTCTGACGGTCATCCGGATCTCGCCATTGGTGCCCCATTGGACGGAGAGTATTTCACGGCCAACGGCGCTGTGTATGTGCTCAGCGGAAAGAATGGATCCCCATTGCGTGTTCTCCGTGGGACCGACTTCAGCCAGTTCGGTTTCGCGCTACTTGGTGAGGCCGACCTGAACCATGATGGGAGACCGGATCTGCTCATCGGCGCACCAGATCACCGCGGGTCAAACCCACGTCCAGGTCGCGTTGAGGCGTATGACCTTCGAACGGACCGGCTCCTCTACGCCATTCAGGGAGTCGTGGAAGAAGGGTTCGGAGCCTCCCTCGCATGGCTGGGAGATGTCGACGGTGATGCGGTCCCTGACTACGCCTGCGGTGCACCCTGGGCACAATCCGGCAACTCGCCGCTGTGCGGCACCGTCAGCGCACACTCCGGAGCAGACGGGCACACGCTTTGGAAGGTCGCCGGAACGCTCAGCGAATACCTCGGCCAAACCATGGCGCAGATTGGCGATCTGAATGCAGACAACGTGCACGAGTTAATCGTAGGAATCCCATTTTCCACTCATTTTTCAAGCGCGAGGATGTTGGTTCTCGACGGTCGAAGCGGTCAACTGCTGCGCACTGACCTCGTGCCTTCAGGCAGTGGCCGTGCGGGACGGACTCTTGCCCGAGTTGGAGATCTCGACCACGACATGGAGCCGGACTACATCGCAGGAGAGGAGCGAGTCATGGATGGCAGGTGTGTGGTCGCATTCTCTGGAGCGACAGGCGTCGCGCTTTGGACAACGATTCATCCCGATTCACAAGCTTTCTTCGGCAGTTCCTATGCGCGCTGGAGCGACCTCGACGGCGACGACGTGGAGGAAGTTCTGGTCGGTGCCACCCGCTCCTACTTGGTGAACGGAGCGGAGGCGCACGGACAAGTGCTAGTGCTCTCCGGAGCGACAGGAAACATTCTGCGCGTCATCGAAGGTGGCGCTCTTGGCGGAGATTTCGGCGCCAATTTGCTCGCGCCGGGAGACCTTGACCACGATTATTTAAACGATCTCGTGGTAACGCACGGTGAGAGTCTGATCTATTCCCAACCACCGTATTGGCTGGTCGAAGTTTGGAATCTTCTTCCAGGCCTGGCGCCGGACCGTCAACTCGTATCGGCCGCTGCCGGTGGCAATCCGGCATGGACCATCGACTTTCCTGCCGCTCGCGCTGGCGAACTCTTCGGCGTGCTGTGCTCGGCTGCGGGCACCGGACCATCTCCGCTGCACGGCGGCTTAGTGCCTCTCAGCAGAGACGCCCTCTTTGAGCACAGCCTCCGCGGCTTTCCCGGAGTAACGAACTTGCGCGGTCGCCTCGACGCGAGCGGCGACGGCCAGGCGCATTTGCGAGTGCCGGCTGGCGCGCTCGCCGGAATGATCGGGAAAAAATTCCATGCCTGCGCGATCGCCGTGTCCGCAAACTCATCCGGTTCCTTCGGAGTTTCGCTGCCGGTCACGGTAATCATCGCTCCATAAAGACAATCTCGATTTTGATTGCCGGTAAATCCCCTCGGCGCAGCTCCGCATCGCCGAAATCAGTTGCCCGTGGCAGAAATCCGTCGAACCCTTGTCCTGAACCTGTGGCACAATGGCGGGGCATGCCGCCGATCAAGCACACCCGCCAGGACGCGCTCGAATATCACTCGCAGGGACGTCCGGGAAAGATCGAGGTCCGGCCCACCAAGCCGTGCCTGACCCAACTCGACCTCTCGCTCGCCTATTCGCCCGGCGTGGCGGAGCCTTGCCGTGAGATTGCGAGAGATCCGGAGAAGGTTTACGAGTACACCGCGAAAGGCAATCTGGTCGCGGTGATCACGGATGGCAGCGCGGTGCTCGGCCTAGGCGACATCGGTCCGCTGGCCGGCAAACCGGTGATGGAAGGCAAGGCCGTACTCTTCAAGCGCTTCGCGGACATCGACGTGTTCGACATCGAGTTGGGCACCCAAGACGTGGACGAGATCGTTAATGCAGTCAAGGCGATTGCGCCGACGGTTGCTGGCATCAACCTCGAGGACATTTCCGCGCCACGCTGCTTCGAGATCGAACGCCGCCTGCGCGAGGAACTGGACATTCCCGTCCTGCACGACGACCAACACGGCACTTCGGTGATCGCCGGAGCGGGACTTTTGAACGCACTCGAGGTCGCGGGCAAGAAGATCGGCGAGATTCGGCTCGTCGTCAGCGGCGCTGGCGCAAGCGCGATCGCCTGCAGCGAATTCGTGATCGGACTCGGCGTGAAGCGCGAACACGTGATCCTGTGTGATACCAAAGGAGTGATCTGGCGCGGCCGCAAGGAAGGGATGAACGAATTCAAGGAGCGGCTCGCGTCGGCCACGCCGCTGCGCACCCTGTCCGAGGCGATCGTGGGCGCCGACGTGTTCTTCGGCCTCTCCGTGGCCAATGCGCTCACGCCGGCCATGCTGCTGCAGATGGCAGCGAATCCGGTGGTGTTCGCGATGGCAAATCCGGACCCGGAGATCCGTCCGGAGGTCGCCAAGGCCACGCGCTCCGACGTGATCATCGCCACCGGCCGTTCGGACTATCCGAACCAAGTCAACAACGTGCTGGGCTTCCCGTTCATCTTTCGCGGCGCGCTCGACGTGCGCGCGCGCACGATCAACAAGGAGATGCTGTACGCCGCGTCGCATGCGCTGGCGGAACTCGCGCGCGAAGCGGTGCCAGAGACGGTCGCCGCGGCCTACGGGCTGAAGCCCGAAGACATTTGCTTCGGCCGGGAATACATCATTCCGAAACCGCTCGATCACCGCGTGATCCGTCGCGTCGCCACGGCGGTGGCGCGCGCAGCGATGGAAACCGGTGTGGCCCGCAAGCCGGTGGACCTTGAGGCTTACGTGCGCACGCTCGGCGAGCGCATTGGCGAAGAGCGCGATCTCATGCGCAATGCCGTGTCTGCCGCGCGCCGTGACCCGCGCCGCATCGTCTATCCCGAAGGCGACGCTGAGCGCATTCTGATCGCTGCCGAAGCCGTGGTGACCGAGCGAATCGCCCGTCCGGTGCTGGTGGGCTCGGAAGCGCTGATTCGCGCCCGCGCCGCCGAGATCAACGTGAATTTGGAGGGGGTGGAGATCGCCGATCCGGACACTTGGCCGCACCTTGAGCAGTACGCCAACGAGTTGCACGAGTTGCGCAAACACCGCCGCGTGGATCTCGAGACCGCGCGCAGATTGGTGAAAGATCCGCTGTGGTTTGGCCCCATGATGTTGCGCATGGGCCACGCCGACGGCCTCGTATCCGGCGTCACGCGTCGCGTGCGCAAGACCATGCCGCCCATGCTCAAGACAATTCCGCTGCGCCCCGGCGCGAGGCTCGCCTGCGGCATGACCATGGCCTTTCCCAGCCACGGCACAGTGTTCTTCGCGGACACCGCGGTCAACATCACTCCCACGGACCAAGAGTTGGCCGAAATCGCGCTGCTCGCCGCCGAGCAGATTCAGGAGTTTGGCATCGAGCCGATCGTCGCCATGATTTCCTTCTCGTCCTTTGGCGGCACTCCGCATCCGCAGTCCGATCTCGTGCGGCGAGCAGTACGGCTTGCTCGCGAGGAGGCGCCGCATCTGGTGATCGATGGAGAGATGCGCGTGGACTGCGCGCTCGATCCCACGGTGCAGCAACGCTATCCCGATTGCATCCTGAAAGGGCGCCGTGCCAACCTGCTGGTCTTCCCGAACCTCGAGTCTGCGAACATCGGCTTCAATCTGGTGCGCTTGCTCGCCGACGTGCCGGTGGTTGGGCCGCTCATGCTGGGTTTGTCGAAACCGGCCCACATGCTGCAACCGCACTCTTGCGGTGTGCGTGATGTCGTGCACATGACCGCAATTGCCTGCATGCAGGCGCAGAGCGCCTCCAAGGAGCAACGCGCCCGAGCGCCGCGCGCCGTCAGGGAATTGGAGGCTGGCGCCTAATATTCGCCCCCCCCCTTCGAGATCTGTGGTAAATTATGGACCCTCGTCCTGCACCTGGTTGAATCCGGGTGCAGATGCGGAGCCTTTCCACTCCTCGACCTTCCCTCACGCGTCATGCATCAAATTCGATTCCTTGCACTTTCGTCAGCGCTCGCGCTGATCACTTCCGCCTCACTGGCGGCCCAATCAGGCGGCGGTTGGAGTGTCATCCAACACCAAGAGAGCGCCTTCGCAAATTTTAATTTGGGCACTTCGGTGGCGGCCATCGGCGATCTCAACGGAGATCTCATCCCGGACACCCTGCAAGGTTCACCCGGTTCGAATTCGAACGGCCTGACAGCCAACGGCAAACTGCAGATTCGCTCCGGCGCCGACGGCTCGCAGATTGACCGCGTGCTTGGCGCGGCCGCCGGCGATCGGCTCGGCCACAGCGTCGCGAACGCGGGCGACCTCACTAACGACGGCGTGGATGACTTTCTCGTCGGGGCTCCGTTCCACGATGGCGGCGTCGCCGACGGCGGCGCGGTCTATCTCTACAACGGCGCCACGCGCGCGCTTGAGCGCACTTGGCTCGGTCTCGACGTCGGCGGCCACTTCGGAATGTCCGTCGCGGGCGGTGTGGACCTCGATGGTGACCTCATCTTCGACGTGCTCATCGGCGCGCCGGACGCAGAAGTAACGGGGCTCACCGCAGCGGGTCGCGTGTTCGTGTACTCCGGCGCAACCGGGCTCCTGATCCGCTCGCACGATGGCGCGGCGCAAGATGACCGCTTCGGCAGCGCGCTGCTTGCTCTGGAAGATCTCGACACTGACCTGATCGGCGATTACGTCATCGGCCTTCCGGGTTCGGATCTCGGTCCCGGCCTCCACGCCGGCGCAATTACGGCATTCAGCGGCCTCTCCGGCCTGGAGCTGTATACCCGCAGCGGCGGCACCGACGCGGCCGAATTCGGCTTTTCGCTCGCTCGCTTGGCCGATCGCAACCACGACGGCGTCAATGATCTGCTCATCGGCGTTCCGGGCGCCTCAGGCACCTTTGGCTCGGTCTACGGCGCAGCGCGGATTTACTCCGGCGCAGACGGTGACTTCCTCAGTCAAGTGTTGCCGCCCGACATCGGAACCCGCTTCGGCGCGGCGGTAGCCGCCACCGGCGACGTCGACCTGGACGGCATCGAAGACTTCCTGGTCGGTGCGCCCCTCGCCGCGAATGGCGCGCTCCTTGACGCAGGCGCACTCTACTTCCACTCCGGCGCCACCAGCTACCAAAGCCTTGTGGCTCTGGGCGCCTCGGCCAGCGCGCTGATGGGAAGTTCCGTCTCAACCGCAGGCGACATGAATGGCGATCGTCGTCCGGAAATCATGACCGGTTCGCTCGGCTACAAGGCTGGCACGCTTGCGGACGCGGGAGCAGTGGACATCTTCGCCATTGATCCGTGGATGACGGTCAACGTTATCGAACTCTCGGCATCCATCGGCGGCGACATCGAGTTTACGCTGGACTTTCCCACCTCATTCGCAAACGTGCGCTACGAAATCTTTGTGTCCGCCGTGGGCACCGGCCCGACGCTGCGCAATGGCGTGAAAATTCCTCTGACCCTCGACTACCTGATGCGGAGAATGCACTCCAATCCCCCGCCGACCTGGATTCGCCAGCGCGGTGCGTTGAATGCCAGCGGAGACAGCACCTCCACGCTTCCGATGACTCCCATTTTCGCTGCCATCTACTTAGGAAGAACCCTGTGGTTTGCGGCGATCACCACCACGGCGAACGGTGCGCCCACGGACTCCTCGATGCCCTCGCCGGTCACGATGCTGCCCTAGCGCGGCGGTATTCTCTACAGCGTGCCTGAGGATCTCGTTTTCCGGCTCGAACCCGGACACGACCCCGAGCGCCTGGAACCCGCACAGCTCATCGAGCACGCGGCCCGGGTGCTCGGAATACCGGTCGCGGACGTCGCCGAGGCGCGCTTACAGCGCGTTTCCTTCGACGCCCGCCCCAAGTCCATGAATTGGCGCGTGGTGCTGCGCGCTTGGCGCAAGGAGGAAAAGATTCCTCCGCCGCCGCGCACGGAGCCCTGGCCTGCGCCGCAACTCGCGGTCGACGCCCCGCGCGTGCTCGTGATCGGCAGCGGTCCTGCTGGATTGTTCTGCGCGCTCGAACTCGCTCGCGCTGGCGTGCGCCCGATCGTGCTTGAGCGCGGTCAAGATGCGCAGACGCGGCGTCGCGCCATCGCGCTGCTCAACCGCGGCGAAGCCACCGACCCCGAATCCAACTACGCCTTCGGAGAAGGCGGCGCGGGCACTTACTCAGACGGCAAGCTCTACACGCGCAGCGGCAAACGCGGCGACGTGCAACACGTGCTGCGCGAATTGGTCGCGCACGGCGCCCCTCCGCCGATTCTGTGGTCCTGGCGCCCGCACGTCGGCTCCAATCTGTTGCCGCAAGTCATTCAATCGCTGCGCGAGACGATCCGCGCTTGTGGCGGCGAGGTGCGCTTCGAAGCGCGCGTGGACGAGATCCTCACCGAAGACGGGCGCGCCTGCGGCGTGCGTCTGCAGAATGGTGAAGTGATTGCCGGAAGCGCCGTCGTCTTGGCCGCAGGCCACAGTGCGCTCGACGCGCTACGGATGGCGCAACGCGCCGGAGCTCGGCTGGAGCCCAAGGGCTTCGCCATGGGCGTGCGCGTGGAGCACTGGCAGTCCTGGCTCGACGCCATCCAGTATCACGGGCGCAAGGCTGAAGCCGGACTGCCGCCCTCCTTCTACGAACTTGTGGCGCGCTCCGGCGACCGCGCCGTCTATTCATTCTGCATGTGCCCCGGCGGTTGGATCGTGCCGAGCCAAGCGCGGCCGGACACTCTGGTCGTGAACGGCATGTCGCTCTCGCGTCGGGACTCACCCCACGCGAACAGCGGCATCGTGGTGGAAATCTCGCCGGAAGATTGGTGCGGACGTCGCGGCGGCCGCTGGGGATGGCACGAGTTGTTGAAACGCGCGGCCAAATTGTCCGCAGATCCGATGTTGCACGAAGGCACCGTGGCCCAGGGCCGACTACCCGAGAGCCCGGAGGAAGATCCGCTGTTCGGCACGCGCCTGCAGTTGGCGCTCGAAACCATCGCAAGTCATGCGGGCGGCGGTGCGGGTAAGGCGCCCGCGCAGCGCATCGACCGCTTCGTGCGCGAAGAGCCGTCGGTGCCGGATGATCTAATCGCCACCTCGTATCTGCCCGGCCTCACCGTCAGTGACTTCGCCACGATCCTGCCCAAGGGACTCACGCGGCGACTGCGCGAGGGCTTGCGTGAATTCGGGCGCATCCTGCCCGGCTTCGACGGTCCGAATGGTCAGATGATTGGCGTGGAAACGCGCACTTCTTCGCCGACGCGCATTCTCCGTGACGAGGTCACGCGCGAGGCCGAAGGCGTGCGCGGGCTCTATCCGGCCGGCGAAGGCGCGGGTTACGCGGGCGGCATCGTCAGCGCCGCGCTCGACGGCATCGCCGTGGCGCGCGTGCTCAACGCCGCGCTCACGACGAGCACCACTGTCCCCCATCCACCCGAAGCACCTGCCCCGTGACCTGGGCCGCACCTTCGGAGCAGAGATAGAGAACTGCAGCCGTCACATCTTGCGGACTGCTCAGGCGACCGGTGAGAGTTTCCGCGAGTGCGCGAGCGCGAAACTCTTTCGGCAGCGCCTTCGTCATGGGCGTGTCGACCCATCCGGGTTCGACGACGTTCACCGTGATCCCGCGCGCGCCGAGCTCCTTGGCTGCGCTGCGAGCCAGGCCGATCATCCCCGCCTTGCTCGCTGAGTACGCGGTTTGACCCGCCTTGCCTCGGCTGCCGTTGATGGAGCCGATCAACACCACCCGACCCCATCCAGCAACGCGCATTGCCGGGACGGAAGCGCGCAGATGCAACCAAGCGGAACGCAGATTCGCCGCAATGACAGCGTCGAAGTCAGAGGGGTCTTGTTTCCAACAAAGACCGTCGCGCGCAATCCCGGCACAATGCACCAGCGCCAGTGGTGCGTATTGGCTGTGCATGGCGGTCACCGCCGCCGCGTCTGAGCCGTCGCACTCGATCGCGCGCGCATTCAATTGCTCCTCGTGTAGATCCCGCTCCAACGCTGCGGCAGCTT
>CAZCXL010000028.1:0-14879 GCA_964502625.1 uncultured Planctomycetales bacterium
GATGCCGCGAGAGCGCGCCACTTCTTCCTGCGCCGCGAGCGCCAACCACGAGGGAGACTTCTCGCCGAGCGCAAGATTCATGGCCTCGAGTACGGCGGCCCGGCTCCAATCCTCGCGGCGGTGGAGACGCGGGAGCAGATCCGATTCTTTCGCTGGGTCGAGCACGCGCACGACTGGGTTGTTCCAGGCCGGTTCCTTGAATCGTTCGCACACGCGGGCATCGGCGTCGCCTTCGGTGTTGTTCTGAATGGCGAGCGGGACGAAAAGTGTTTCCGCGGCTTCCACGATCAGCGGGTGCGCCAGAACCTGGGACCCAAAGTCAGTGCAGTTGCTTCAGCCCGGCACTTCTTGGAAAAGCACCAAGAGAGGCTTGGCCTCGCGCTGAGCGCGGGCGCGCGCGACTTCATAGTCCCGCTCCCAACGCACCGCTCCGAACTCGATCGGCTGCTCCGGAGGCGGAGTGAAGGCAGCCTGGACCAGGAGAGCGAGCGTGGCGACGGCCATGGATTCAGGATACCGCCTGCGCGAACACCACGACGAAGCCGCCGGGCGCGCGGACGGCGAGCTCGCGCATTCCATAGAAGGTGGTGCGCTCCGGCACAACGATCTCACAGCCGGCAGTTGCGGTCAGAATCGGCCCAAGATCCTTCACTTCGCAGAACAGCACGACGCCATCGCTCGCAAATGGGCCGCTGGCGAGTTCTGGATTGTCCGAGGCGATGCTCGCGCGGGATTGGAGCATGACTTCGACCTCGCCCAATTGCAGAATGACGAAACCGATTTGGTTCTCGTGTGGAACTTCCACGGTGCGCGTGAAGCCCAAGCGATCGCACCAGAAGGGCAGACACGGTTCAATCTGATCCACGCACAGGACGGGGCTCAGTTTGGTGGCGGCGACGGACGACATAGGCGTGAGGATAGGATCTTTCGCAAGAATCGTCCGATGCTGCTCGCCGTCGCCTTCTTCATCCTCTTCCAGGATCCTCCTGCGGGAGATGCGCTGCCTGAAGGTTGGCGCATTTTCTCGGGCGCAGGGGCGATGGTGGTGTTGCCCCCAGGCGTCGTGGTCTCCGAGAGCACGAACGGCCAGGCCTATCTCATGGACCTGACCCGGCCGCGAGTTGCTTTGGATGCCGTGGTTCCGCTGCTCCGGATCGTGATCGCTCCGGGGACTTCCCTGACTGCCGACGCGCTCGCGCACTTGTTAGATGAGGCCGCGCTCGCAGACTTCACAGGCGCCGGATTCGCTGCAGTGGAGGAGGCGTCGCCCATTCGAGCTTCGGTCGCGGGAATGGAGCGCGAAGGAACCCGCCGCAGCTTGGGTCATGGCGGCAGTGCTGAGTGGGATTTGGAAGTCTTCGCCTTTTCATTGGGCGCCCAAGTTGCCGGCATGGTGACGAAATATCCTTCCTTACTCACCGACAACGAAAGAGAGGCGCAGTCCCGGTTACTGAGCGGCATCGTCCTGCGCGAGATCCAGGGCAACGAGCCGATTCTGGCGCGCATCGGATCGGTGGGTGTGCGCTTGCCGTTCATGGTGCCTCTGGATCTGCGGCCTATCGGCGATCCACCAACTTGGATGACGCAGGTGGCGCTCAGCGAAGGCACGCTCACACTGCTGGCTCAAGACTGTCAGGATCCCGAACAGGCGCGGATTGCTGCAGAGTCGGCGTTCGGCCTCTTCGCACAAAATTTACAAGCCCGCGCGCAGGACCCTGCGGAAGAGCTGGAGTTCACGGGTCAAGCGGGAGGCTGGATGCCGGCTGGGCGCGGAATCGTGCCCTTCCAACGATTGGCGGTAGTCACGCAAGGGCAACGCCAAGAGATTTTGGCCGCGGCGGTTTCTGACGGACGCTGGATGTTTGTCCTCCAACTCACGGCGCCGGCGGAGTCTCGCGCCGCGGCGGATGCGCGCTTTCGTCAACTCCTGGAGTCCCTGGACTACACGGACCCGCGTCCGCCCTTGCGGCGCTTTATCGGGCGCGGTCTGCGATTCGGCCTGCCCGATGGGCTGCGCGCAAGCGCTTATCGCGAACCGCATCTCGTGCTGCAGCTCGTGGCGGATCACCAGCACGCGAGTGACCTTCCGCACTTCTTCATGGAATGGCGGGATGCGGAGGAAGTGATCGTTCCTGAATCTTGGCACCTGAACTTGCGCAAAGAATTGTTTCCAGAGCGCGAAGCGACGGCCACCGGGAAATGGTCCGTCGCGAGTCCGTGGGGCGTCGCCGAATTCTTGATTTCCGTGATGGGAACCGGCGGTGAACAAGGATTACTTGCAACGAGTGTGTGGACTCGGCCGAGCGGATCGGTGGTTTTCAGTTTCGTCGCTCCCAAGGCACAGAATGCGGAGCAGTTACGCACGCTCTGCGGCCGAGTGCTCGGCGGCATCGAGGTCTTGGAGCCGGAGAGTGTGGTGCGGCTCCAAGCGGGAAGAGCATTTCTCGATCTCCACGATTACACTTGGCTCGGGTGGGAGTGGAGCGGCGTGACTCGCCCGCAAGTGGTGGTCGCCACGGCATGGGGAGAGTTTCACTTGAGTTTCGAGGAGCTTCCGGACGCGACGTTGCTGAGCGGCGAAGATCTAGCCGCGCACGCGGAAGAGGAATGGACCTCCGCATTCACCAGTTTTGAGAAGGATTGGGAGCGCAGCGGCACGCAGGCGCTCGCACAGCCGAACTCGCCGGAGATGGGTGGCACCGCGAGCGTGCGGCGCACTCTTGTCCGTGAGGAGCGATCAGGGTTTTTGGAGACATACGCGATTCAGGCGGATCGAGGCCTCCTGCGCGTGTGGACCTTTGCCGAAGACGCTCCGGGCGGCCCTGCGCGCGCTGAAATCACTGCCTTATTGGCCGCGGTCGGCAGCATTTCTGCCGCCCAGTAGACTGGGGCCATGCTGCTCTTGCTTTCGCTGCTCGCGCAGGGCGCCGTGCCCTATCCGTCCGTGGCCTCTTGGACTTCGTATCCCGGCGGAGTCACCACGGGTGGCGTGTTGGCTGATCTCAACCATGATGGCTGGCTGGATCTGGTGGTTGCGAACGGTAACGACATCTTGCGCCAGCGCCTTGAGGTGTACACCAATGACGGCGCCGGGAATTATCCCACCACTCCACAATGGAGTTCGGGCGACGTGGATTACCACGGTCATCTGTCCGTGGGCGACGTGGATGGAGATGGCTGGGAAGACGTGGCGGTTTCGGTTTTCCTCGGCTCGGGGGGTTTCGGGACCAAGGGTCGCGTCAAGCTCTATCGCAACCTGGGCGGAGCGCTGGAGAGTCTGCCGTCTTGGTCATGCACGGATCGCTACTACACTTTTTCCTGCGCACTCGGCGACGCCGACTCCGACGGCGATCTCGATTTGGCGGTTGCGGTCGGTGAGCCCTATTACGGTGCGCCGGAGCAGAATCGCATCTACTACAACGTGGGCGGAACCCTGCAGACTAGTCCCGGCTGGCTCTCTGCGCAGTCCGACCATGCGCTCGATTGCGCCTTCGGCGATGTGGACGGCGACGGCGATCTCGATCTGGCCTTCTGCACTGCAGGTGGACCGAACCGAATCCACCATCAAAGTGGCGGCGCCCTTGCTACCTCTGCCAGTTGGACCTCCACGGACAACAACGCGCAAAATGGCAACAGCCTGTGCTTTGGCGACGTGGATGCCGATGGACGGCTGGATCTCGCCGTCAGCGATAACGATCAACTCACGGGCGGGCAGGGACGCTTCAAAATCTATCGCAGCAATGGCGGGACTCTTGCCACGGCTCCGTATTGGAGCGTGAGCGGGGGCATGGTTTCTGCGGTGATTCTCGGCGATGTTCATCTCGATGGCTATCCCGATCTGGCGGGTGGCATCTGGTTCGCGGGATCCCGCGTTTATCTCAACAACGCTGGCTCATTCTCCGGCTCCTACTCTTGGCGCTCCACTTCGAACTCCACGGTTGAGGCCATGAGTTTCGGCGACACGCGCAATCTTGCTCTGCAATCGGTGCCGTCCGAATCCTTCAGCGTCAATGGCGCGCGCAAGGCTTGGCGTTTGCTGCATGCTCCGGTTCATGAATTGCTCGAAGTCCGCGCCGACGGCGTGGCATTGACCCCCGCTCAGTATTGCTGGAATCGTGAAGACGGCTGGTTGGCGCTTGCGAACGCTCCGGTGACCAGCCTCACGGTGGGCTACTTGTGGAGCGAAGCTTTGGACCTTGCCGTCACGAACTGGGATCAATCCATTGGCAACCAGGTGTTCCGCCGCGACCCGCTGGTGAAGGTGGACGCCGTTCCCACTGGACCGACCGCGCTGCAGCCGGGTGACACCCTCTCCTTCCGCGTGGATTGCGCGAGCACCACGAACCGCACGGAGAACTTCGGACTCCGCGTCTTTGGACGCACGCCGCGCGGACAGTGGCATGCGCTGCATTCCAGCACGCGCAGTTTGCCGCCGTTTGGCACGCTGTCCGTGAGTTTCGCTCCCGTGTTGCCGAGTTTGCTTCCGCCCCCCATGTTGGGCACCTGGGAGATCTACGCCGGAGCCTTGGAGAATGGCAATCGCGTGGGACAAGACTCGTTTGCCTTCACCGTCTTCTAGTCGACGGCGGCTCTTCGTCGAGCGTGGAGGTGATCGGGCGCTCGAGCGCGCCATCACCAGGCCGCACGGCGAGTGAGCGGGTGGACATTGGAACGTAGTGCGCGCTCACACGGCCGAGTTTCCAAAGCATGATGACGGTCAGCGCGCGCAAACTGGAAGACACGGCGAACAGCCAGACGTAGGCCTGGTAGTCGTGGCCAAGATTCTGGAGCAGCCAGCCGCCGATCAGCGCGCCTACGAGCGTCGCAGACGCGTGCAGAAAGTTGTACCAGGAAAGCATGCTGGTGCGCTCGTGGGCCGGAATGGTGTCGAAGAAGAGTAGGAACACCGAGAGCTCGTAGCAGGCCCAGACTGCGCCGGCTGCGAATTGCGCGACCATCAAATAGGGAACGGATTGGGAGAAGGTCCAGAGCAAGGTGGCGAAGACCACGCCCACTCCTCCGATGCGCAAAGTCACGTGCACACCCTTACGCTTGGCTAAAGCGGCGATGAATGGCAACGCCACCACGCGCCCGAGTAGCGCCACGGCGAGCAGACTCATGTAAGTCAGATAGTCGAAGCCCACTTCCCGCAGCATGAACGGCGTGTAGTAGGGTCCAGCAACTTGGGCCGCGAGTTGCACGCAGAGCACGTAGCGCACGAAACGCCCTTCGCCGCCCGCCGCGATGCGACGCGCAAACTCGCGGAAGCCGAGCGAGCGGAATCCGGGAGTCAACGGGGAGCCGGCGCTATGGCGCGCCAAGCAATAGGAGGACAGGGAGCGCGCGACAAAGGCCGCGGCAAAGATCACGGCGAAGGCGGCCAGCGCGCGGTCCCACGGCAACCAATCACCACCCCAGCGCAGGAGCACGCCGGCTGCGGCCAGCCCCACGAAAGTGCCGATCTGACTGGCTCGCGTGCGGCTGGCGAAAAATCCGGCCTTCACGGAACTGGGCACCAATTCTCCGACCCACGCGTTCCACGCCGGACCAGTGCCCAGACCGAATGCCCAATACGCGGTGGCCAGCGCGAAGAGTAGAAATAGCCCCATCCCGCCGGACCAGGCGCCGAAGGCGAGCGGCAGGAACACCAAGGCTTGGGCGGCCGCGCAGCCGACGACCCACCACTTCAGGGAGCCGAGTCGCTGCGCCAGGAAAGGCGCCGCGAGTTGCAGCGCGGCGCCCGCGAGCATGGGCGCCGAAGCGATGAGTCCGGAAGCCGTCTCGCCATGTCCGCACGCCAGCACAAAAGCTGCGAGGTAGGACTCGCCGAGTCCCACCATCATGCTCCACGCAACACCGTCTCTCCAGATCCAAGCTAGATCGCTGCGGATCGCGGGCTGAAGCTTGCTGGAACGCACGGGCGACAGCGCCCTAGTTGTCTTCGAGCGGAATGGCGTAAGGATCGTCGCCTTCGATCTGCGACTCGTCTGCTTCGTCGTGGCCTAAGTGCGCCACGTTGTCGAAGGGGTAGACGTCGTAGGTGAACTGTTGTGGGTCAATGCGCACTTCTCCCAGGGGTATCCCGGTGGTGATGAGAAGCTCCGCGCTGTGCGGATCATGGCGCCACACTTCCACCGGGAAACTGCGCAATTCGGTGCTCCCGTCCTCGTAAATGAGCTCCAACAAGATCGGGCACACCATGCCGCCGTCGTTGGTGACGTGCAGGGAGTAGCCCAGAGTTCCCACCGGAGCGCCCGCGCCTTCCAGATTTTCCGCGGGGATCTCCGTGAAGTGGCTGACGCTGAGATCCACGCCGCCGGTTTCGTAGAACCACGCCCGCCAGAACCAATCCAAGTCCACGGCGCTGGCGTCTTCCATGCTGCGGAAGAAGTCTGCAGGTTGGGGCCGCTTGAACATCCAGCGTCGCGCGTAGGTTTGGAAGGCCAAGTCGAAGAGTTCCCAACCCATGACGGCGTTGCGCAGCAGATGCAGCCCAGCCGAGGGCTTGGCATAGCCGTTCCAGCCGAAGTTGATGGTGTTGTCTGAGGCGGTCATGAGCGGCTGGGCATCCGGGCCTGCGAGCTGCATGGCAATCGACATGGCGTCGCCGCCGTAGATAGGAAAGGTTTCGCTCCACTCGCGTGAGGCGATGGACTCCACGAAGGAGTTGAGCCCTTCGTCCATCCAGGTCCACTGACGCTCGTCGCTGTTGACGATCATCGGAAACCAATTGTGGCCGACTTCGTGAATCACCACTCCCACCAGCGACACCTCATCTTCCTCGGGATCGGTCCACGGCGAAGGGCGAGGCGCGTTGAAGCAAATCATCGGGTATTCCATGCCGTAGACCGGCCCGTTCACCGAGCAGGCGGAGGGATAGGGATACTCGAAGGTCATGCGTGAGTAGACGCGGAGCGCGTGCGCGACGGCACGCGTGCTGTGCGCACTCCACACCGGCTCGCCCTCGGGCGGCCAGAAGGATTGTGCGGCGATCACCGGCCCACCGTCACGCAGTTGCACGCCCCAGCAGTCCCACAGGAAACGGCGGGAAGAGGCCCAAGCGAAGTCGCGCACGTTGCTGGCGCTGAAGCGCCACGTGCTTTCCCCGGTGGCGGGAGTGTCCAGATTGGCCTGCGCGTCCGCGAGATCCACGATCATCACGGGCGCGTCGTTGCCGGGAGTCATGGCGCGGGCCCAACGCTCGCGTTGTTGGGGCGTGAGTACTTCTCCCGGATTCTGGAGCACGCCGGTTGCGGCGACGACGTGGTCATTCGGGACGGTGATTGCCACCTCGAAGTTGCCAAACTCCAGGGCGAACTCGCCCGCGCCGAGGAACTGTTTGTTCTGCCAGCCTTCGACGTCGTCATAGACGCAGAGTCGCGGATACCAGTGCGCGGCCTCCACCAGCGGCGACTCATCTCCGAACTCCTCGCGACCCGCGCGCGAATCACCGAGCCCCGCCGGATTGACCGTCACGGTCCAGGTGACGTGAAACTCGAATTGCGCTCCCGGCAGCAGAGGCTTCGGCAACTCCACGCGCAGCATGGTGTCGTTCACGCGGTAGACCAGAGGCTTGCCTGCGGAAGACACTTCGTGCAACTCTACGCCGCCTTCAAATGCCAGGCGCGTGAAATGGTCCATCATGTTCCAGGCGCTGCTGCCGCCCATGCTGCCCAGAGTTGCGGTGCGCTGATCCAGAGAGTTGGAGGCGAGCCAGTTGTCGTCCAGTTGGATCCAGAGGAAGTCGAGCGCGTCCGGACTGTGGTTGGAGTAGCGCACGTCCTCGGAACCGTCCAGGCGACCGCTCGCTTCGTCGAGATGGACTTGAATTTTGTAGTCCACCTGCTGCTGCCAATAACCTGCGCCGGGCGCGCCCGAGGCGTTGCGTGAAGCGTTGGGAGTGGGCAGCAGATCATCGAGCCTGCGGAACGGATCCGCCGGCCGCGGTGCGCTCGCGGCTGCTGGCGGCGTCGGGGCACCGTAGTACTCGCTGTCCACGGCTCCGAGTCCTCCCATCAGATCGCGCACACGATCCATCAGATCAGGAGTTTGCGCAGGATCCGGATTCTGCGCAGGACTTGACCACACGGCGAGGCACAGGATGGGGAGGAACAGCGACATCGGCGCCTACTTTACGCTCCGCATAAACTGGAGTGCATGTTCGCCGTTCTCCTGACTGCCGGATGCGTCCTGGCTTTTCCTGCCCAGCAACACCCGGAAGACGGGCGCGGGCAAGGTGAGTTCACGAGCGCCTGGCACGCGGCACGCCGCGCGGCCTTGCGTGAGGCAGTGCTGGCCGCGCCTGCGGGCGAAACCAGCGTGATCGTGCTGCGCGGCGCCGGGCCCAAGGATGACTACCGCTCCTTCGATCAGGACAACGTGTTCTGGTACTTCACGGGCGTGGTCAGTCCGGAGGCCGTCTGGGTGATGGTTCCGGCGACGGGCGAGGAATGGTTCTTCATTCCCACGGTTTCGGAGCGGTTGCGCCGCTGGGATGGCGACGTGGTGGATCCCGGGATGGCGAAAGTGATCACCGGCATCGAGAACGCGCAGGCTCTCGGCAACGCGGAGGGAAGACAAGGCGCCTTCGTTGAGCTGATGACTACGCTCAGCTTGAACTATCCGATTCTGTTCACCGATCTGCAGCCCGCGGAGAATTGGATGATGTCCCGGGATTACGCGACGCGTGCTGGCCAAGCCGTGCTGGAAGACCCATACGACGGGCGACCGTCCCGCGAGCAACAATTCGCGGAGAGGTTGGCGGCGGAGCACGGAGTGGAGGTCCGCGATCTCGCGCCGTTGTCCGACGCGCTGCGCGCGATCAAGACACCTGAAGAGATCGCCGCACTGCGCATGGCCTGCCGGATTGCGGGGGAAGGCCATGCCCAGGCCATGGGGAGCGCGCTTCCGGCAGATTGGGAGTGGCAGGTAGCGGCAGGAATGAGCGCGGAATTCCTGCGGGCTGGTGCCCGCTGTGACGCGTATGCGCCCATCGTCGGAGCGGGACGCAACGCATGCGTGCTTCACTACAAGGAGAATCGTCACGCGCTCGAGCGCGGCCAAGTCGTGATGATCGATTACGGACCGGATTATGGTCGCTACGACGCGGACATCTCCCGGTCGTGGCCCGTGAACGCCAGGTTCACGCCGCGACAGCGCGAAGTGGTGGAGGCAGTGCTTGCCGCGCAGGAGGCCGCGTTTGCGGAATGCGTGCCGGGCTCCAATCTGGGACGCATTCATGAAGCTGCCAATGGCATCCTGCGCGAGCGCGGATTCGGGCCGCTGGTGCACTCGACCTCGCACTGGTTGGGGCTGGGCACGCACGACGTGGGGCCAGGCAAGGATGCGCCGCTGCTGCCCGGAATGGTGCTGACCGTGGAGCCGGGGATCTATCTCGACGAGGAGGCGCTCGGAGTGCGCATCGAAGACGTCGTGCTCATCACCGAGCAGGGTCATGAGGTTCTGTCGGCGATGATCCCGCGGACAGTGGCTGAAGTGGAGGCGCTGCGCCGTGTAGCGTGGGCCCGGCCCGAGGCGGCGCGCTTCGGATTGAGCGATGGCAACGGCCACCGTCAGCATCCTTTCTACGCCTGGCTGCGCGACGACGGCCCCGTGCCGGTGCTCGCGAGCGCCGCGGTTCGACCCATTGCGCTCGAAGAAGCGGTGAGCGTGCTGAATGGGATGCTCATGGGGAGAGACGACCTGCGAGCAGCACTTCGCGTGTCGGGCGCTTACCTGATCGTGATGGCGAGCGATGAATTCGTTCATCAAATTCCGGAATACTCGCACATGCAGCCGCCACTCTATTGGGCGCGTCGCTCGCGCGGCTTCGGGGCACAGCCTTCCAATCCGGCCACGAGCGTCGGCGAGGAGAACCTGTTGCGCATGCGGGGCGATCCGATGGGCGAGGAGAGCATCTTGGTGCACGAGTTCGCGCACACCATCCACAACATGGCGCTCGACCGCGTGGACCCCGGTTTTTCGCCGCGGCTGGAAGCCGCCTTCGTGGCCGCGAAGGCCGAGGGACTCTGGGCCACCAAATACGCAGCCACGAATGCGGCGGAATATTGGGCCGAAGGAGTCCAATCCTGGTTCGACTGCAATCGTCCGCCCGATCACGACCACAATGAGGTAGACACCCGTGAGGAACTGCTGGCCTACGACCCGCGCCTGGCTGCGCTCTGTGCCGAAGTCTTCCTGAACACCGCTTGGCGCTGGACGAGTCCAACGGGAAGGATCGCGGGTTGGAACGCAGCCGAGGCGCCGGCCTTCGCGTGGAGCGCGGAAATTCTGGCGGACGACGCGAACTATCAGAAACGAGTCGCCGCGGAGATCGCCGGACGCTGAAATTGGAGCGGCCTGGGGGTTAGGATTCTCTCTTGCTGCTCGCCGCGCTCGTCTTCGCGCTTCCATCTGCGCAGGAACCCTCCACGCATGAGGGTCTTGCCTTCCAATTCCAGCATCCTGCCGCGCTTACGGCCACGGAAAACGGCAACGGGGGCTTCTATTTCACGGAGTTGCGCCGGTCCGAGCGCAACAGTGATCAAGCAGATCCGTCGCTGCGCTTCATTCTGGTTCCTCCGTCGGTGCAAGCCTTCACGCCGCCGCAACTCATGGAGGGGTTGCTCGCGGAATTTTCCGGACGCATGACCGCCAAGGGATGGTCCGCGGATCCGCTTTCGGATCTCGCGCGGCCGATGGTCGGCTTGTCGGCACAAGGCAAGCGCCAGCGCTGGCTAAAAGATGGGATTCTCCAGGCTGAATTCGACGTCTACGCCTTCATCTCGAGCGAGGGCAATGCCGTGGGAGTGGTGTTGAAAGTCGAGGGTGAGGGGATCGACGCGCAGCGCATGGAGCTTGAGTCCGTTCTCGATTCCGCCGCAGCCAAATCTTTCGGCGTGGACACTCTGAAGGTGCTCAATGCCAGCGGCTTCACCATCCATCTGCCCGCGGTCAGTTTGATCCAGTCCCAGGAAACTGCCACCGAGGCGGTTTATCAATTCCGAACGCCGGAAGGCATGGTGTTCCTGCATCGGGGCACGCCGAGCCTGTTCGAGACGGGATTGGGCCTGGGTGAGCGCCTGCTGTCGAGCCAGCGTTCAGAGTTGGAGACCATTGCGACGAATGCTGGCGCTGAGTTGCACAAGGAAGAGCGCATTTTCAGACCTTGGCGCAACGGAATCCTCTCCGGGCGCTCCTGGAGCGTGAGCGCAGCAGGTGGGCCGGAGTATGAGTTTCGCAGTTTCTTGTTCGTGTCCGAATTGACTGTGATTCTGCTGACCGCGCAACTCGAGCCCGCCTCGCACGATGCCATGCTTGCTCGATTCGAAGCGATCATCGATGGCTTCGAACTCATCGGGATTCCGGTGGACAATGAGGTCTCCGAGCACTTCGGACCCGGATTTCAGTGGACTCATCCTGATGCATTCCAGTTTTCTGTGGAGTCTCGCGGAGAAGGCCGCGCTTATGGCTTGCACAGCGCCCCGGAAGCAGGCAACACGCAGCGACGTTGGCTGCTGTTGGCCGGAGCGTTGACCTCCGATCCAGCACCAGAACTTGCAGAGTTCGTGGGGAATTGGAAATCGGAAATTTGCGCGGCAGCCACGATTGCCGAGCAACGGCACGGCAGCATCTCCTTCGACGGTGGCTCAGCAGAGACTCTCGTACTCGATTTAGACTGGGAAGGCGTCCATCATGAGCTCCATGCTTTCGGTTTCGACCGCGCCGGCCGTCATTGGATCGCCGCGTCCCTGACCTCGCCTTGGCACCGCCACGACGACCTCGCCGTCCTAGCTTGGCTCGCCGCTCGCGTCACTCCCTCCACAGAGGACTCTTACGTCCGCTACCACTCCACCGCGGGCTTGACGGTGCAGTGGCCCGGACCAGCTTGGTGGACGGACCTCGACATGGGACCCTCCGCGTTGACTTGGGACTTCCAGTCGGAATCGCTGCATGTGGAGCTCTCACGAGTTCCTGACGTGCAGTCCAACTCGAGCGATGAAGAGTTGGCGAACTCTGCGCGCGACATGCTGGCGACGCGTACGGAGGAATTGGGGGAGGAGGGCCGGCACAACGTCATTCATTCGACCCGCATCATGGGTGGCGTGCCCATGCTGATGCGCTCCGCAGAGTTTCCGGCGCCGGAAGGGGATCGCACCGAGTGCTACTACGTCTTCCCCGCGCTGAACTCAGGCGCGTGCCTGTACGCGCGCTGGCCGGTCGCAGACGACGCAGAAGCGCGCGCGCAACTCGCGCGTCTACTCGACGGCGTGAGCGTGAACACCGATGAGGAGCGTGAATACGGCGAGGCCATCATCGCGGGACTCGTGCTCGCGGTTCCGCCTGGCTTCACGTTGGACCAAGGATTCAAAGAAGGCATCGCCTCCTTGAAATGCGTGCCCCTGGACAGCGCAGGCTGTTCGCTGGTGGTAGAGGCTTTCGACGCCTTCTTTCCGGAATCCGCCAGCACGGAGGCCGAGTTGGCGGTCTTGCGCGACGACGCGTTGTTCGACTACTTCGACGGATATGCGGACGTATCTGAGGTCGAGGTCAGCGAGAGCCTCGCAGGACAGGAATTTCATGGCTGGCGATTCACCGGAAGCGGAGGCCCGGTGGACAAGGACAAGCATCGGACGGTGCTCGCCGGATCACTCGCCGGCCGACTGGTGACAGTCCAGATTTCCGGACTCGACGACGCACTCTTCGATGCCGAACCCGCCCTCACGAGCGCTCTGCGCAACCTCCAGTTGGGTGAATTGTTTCACCATGTGGGCGACGGCATGCACGGTGTGTCGTGGAGCCAGACCGCAGTAGAGAGCGCCTGGCCGGGGGACGACACCGAAGGGCTTCAACGCCTCAGCGAAGCCCATCTCAGCAGCGCGAAGCAGCTTGGCGCCACCCGGGAACACGCAGGCGCTCGACTGCGATTCTTGCACCCCGAAAGTGGGCAGCTCCAAGTCGATGGCGACTTCGTCACCTGGCGCTCCGAGGATGGCCTCGCCGAGGTGCGCGTGCATTCGTGGGAAGGCGGGAAGGGGACTCTGGACTATTTCGAGACTCTGCGCGATTTTCAGAATCAGTTGAGTTCCGCAGAGATCCGTTCCCATCCCGGCACCGTGATGCGCATGCTGGCCGGGCAGTACGTTGCCGGACATGCATGCACCGTGATCCGCGATGACGTCGCGTCCGATCTGCAGGTGTACGCGTTGCGATCTCGCGGTGTGGACCTCGTCGTGCAGGCCACGGTTTCCCAGTCGGACACCGGCGCCGGACTTGCGGCCGTGGATCTCATCCTCGACTCGCTCCGGCTGAATGGCCAAGCCGAAGGCGCAGGATCGCTCGTCCAATTAGGAGACGCGTCTTTCCTGCATCCCGGCCTAGCACGCGTATCCATCACAGATCCAGTTTCCGAAGGGATGACGCGCACGGCATTGCTCGAATTGAGCCCAGGCGCTTACATCACGGTTTGGATCGGCCAAGACACCGAGGCCGTGCGTGAAGAAATCGAAGCCCCACTGGTTGGACTTTTGGGTGATCTGTGGACATCTACGCCGCGCGAGGCTCACGTGGTCGGCGCAAGGACGGCCAGCCAATTGTCCATTCCTTCCCTGCGTCTCAACTTCCTCTTCTTCAAGGAGGCGAATCGGCAGGTGGTGATTGGAGAGGTGGCCGCCGGATCCGCCTCTCCGGAGGCGCTGCGCAACTGCGCAGACCAGATCCTGGCCAGCCTCAGCTTCGACTGAGGCCTTTCCGTGACCTTTTCGTGACGTGAGCATGACGCGCACGTAGAGAGTCTGCTGCCATGCACCTGCTCCTCCTGCTGCCGCTACTGCTCGCCGCGCCCCAAGCCCAAGATCCGGCGGTAAAGGCGCCCGGTCTGGCCGCGGCTCATACGCCCTTCCAGTCGAAGTCGAAGCAGGAACTGCGCTACGTGTGGTGGCTTCCCGAGGACTACGACGGGAAAACTCCACGAAATCTCAGCGTCATTCTGCACGGGACCGGTTTGGACTACCGCTGGGGTTTGTGGAACAACCCGCCCGGCCAATTTCGCCCGCTGGACATCGTGGTGTCCGTGGACGGAACCAGCCCCGGGCAGGGAGACTCTCGTCTGTTCCTCGGCGAAGAAAAGGACGCCGACGCTTTCCGCGAGTTCCTCGTTGAAATGAGGACTCAATTCGCGGTGGACCGCGTGTACCTCTATGGCCACAGTCAGGGAGGATTTTTCGTCACTTACTACTCCGGACTCCATCCCGACACCGTGGCCGGCGTGGTTGCGCATGCCAGCGGCGCTTGGAGCTGGACCGAAACCGGCAAGAAGGCCCAGTCCGTCGCAGTCGCCTTCATGCACGGTTCCGCCGACCCAGTAGTGCCGTACCGTCAAAGCCCGGGCTCCTTCGCCGCCTTTCGCGAAGCGGGTTTCAAGAAACTCCTGCTGCGAAGGCTGCCGGGCTACAACCACTGGCCGAATTGCGTGCGCGCCACGGAGTGCCTGGATTGGTGTGAGGGCATGACTACCAAGAACCCAGACCGTGCCCTGACTCTGGTGAAGGAATTATTGCGGCCGAAGGGGGTGGACAATCAGGGCTATGAGATTCCTCCGGCCTTCGCTGCCGCGCGCTCCGTGCTCCGCCGATTCCAGGGTGAAGGCGACGATCCCTTCGGCAACTTGCCGGCGATGCTGCAAGGCCACGCCGAGGAACTCGCCGCAGCCATCGAAAAATTGGCGGGCGACGTCGCCAAAAATCTCGACAAGGAAATCGGCAAGAAGCTGACTTTGGCGAAGGAGCCTCCGCTCGCCGCCTTGCGCGCCTACCGCGAAGACTTCCGCGGCGTGGATTCGGCCGAACGCTGGCTGGACAAACTTGGTTTCGCCAAGATGG
>CAZCXL010000029.1:0-14716 GCA_964502625.1 uncultured Planctomycetales bacterium
ACGGGAGCTTCCGCATCTTTGAGGAGCAGCGTCAGTGCCGCTTGCTGCGAAAAATCACCGGCCTCGCCGAAGGCGCGCGCAGCCTGTGCGCGGAACTCGGCGTCGGCGTCGGAGAGCATCGGCGCGAGCGCCGCGACGCGGTTGAGTCGAGCCAAGGCCCAGATGGCGTGGATGCGCGCAAGTCGGGGCTTGGCGTAGGGAAGCCACGCGGCGCCGATTACTTCATTCACGAGCTTCATCGCGTCGGCGGTGCCGAGCGCAAGCTTGGTGAGAAGTTCCTCGGCTCTGCGATCCGTGAGCTGGCGTTGCGCCACTTGTCGCACGCGCCGGTCCGGGTGCGCGAGCAAGGCGAGCACCTCGTGATCCTCGCGCGAGGACAGGTCCTCGCTGAGAAGATTCGCAGTTTCCACTGCGAGATCAGCGTGCGATTCCGCGAAAGCGCCGCGCCAAATGCGGCCCTGGCCCTCGCCAGTCCAGCCTTCCACCCAATCGAGCGCCCACAAGGAGCCGTCCGGGCCGAAGGTCACGTCCGTGTTGAGCATGCCCCACCAGAACTCCTCTTGATGATCCAGCCGCCAGCCTGCGCCATCGGGCGCCAGCGTGAAGCGGCGAATGCCGGAAGATCCGCTGCCGCCGGTGAAGTCACAAACGAAGAATGAATTCGCGTACTTCTCTGGCAGGCCAACGCCCGGATAGTGCACGAAGCCGCTCGGTCCGCTCGTGATGTTGATCAGCGGCGGGTTCAGAAACGCCGCTTGATTCTCGACTTGATCGCGCGGCTGCCACCACCCTTCGGGCATCCACGGGCCGCGGTCGGGCAAGTATTGGAAGTTCATGCTCCATCCGCAGTCGCCGCCTTCCACGACGTAGACCAGACGTGCGCGATCGCCCGCGTCGCAGTTGTTGTCCACCGTGAAGAGATTGCCGTAGTCGTCAAAAGCCAGTTCCTGCGGATTGCGCAGGCCGTGGGCGAAAACTTCCAGATCGCTGCCATCGAGCTCGCAGCGAAAGACTGCGCCGCGGCCGGGTTCGCTCAAAAGCACGCCTTCCGTGGTGATCACGTGGTAGCCGCGATCCCCCACCGAGAAATAGATTCTTCCATCCGGACCCATCACCAGACCATGCAGATCGTGGCCACGAAAGGCGATGCGCGGACCATATCCGTGATGCAGTGCGAGCCCGTCCTCGGCGACGCCGTCGTGGTCGAGGTCGCTCAGCTTCCACAGCTTGGGAATGCAGGTGAAGTAAACGTCAGTACCCACCGCCAGCACGCCGGCGCCAGTGCCATCGAGCAGATCGTTGAAGCCGCGCGCAAAAACTTTACTGACGTCGGCCTTGCCGTCGCCGTCTTCATCCCACAGCACGCGGATGCGCTCCTCCTGGTCGGTCCACTCCTCCAGGAACTCGGGGTGGCTGGAAAGATAGTTTGCGCCGCGCTCCTCCACCGTCACCGTGCGCAGATCCTTCTCCAGGAACTCCGGGAAACTGCGGTTGTCGGGAACGCCTTCGGACTCCTGGCGAAAGGTCTCCGCAACGTAGACACGGCCGTCTGCAGCCACGTCGAAAGCGACTGGATTCGCGAGGTCCGGCTCCGCCGCCCAGAGCGTCAATTCCATGCCCTGTGGAAACCGGAAGTTGGCGCTGCTCTTCACGGCTTCGTCGGATGCCGCAGCAATTTTCGGCGAGTACTCCCAAGTGGGCGGCACGTAGCGCTGTTGCGGAGGCTGCTCTACCTTCGGCGGAGGCAGGGTTGACCGCACATCAATCACCGGGATTGGCTCAGACTTCGCGCAACTGAGCAAAGTCGCGCAGGCTGCGAAGAGAACGTTCAAAGAGTGCCGGGTCATGGGCTGCCATCGTAGCCTCGGATCGCTGCCCTGCTGACCCTCCCTGGAGTTCTGGCGGCATCGAATCGGCCGGATAGCGCCTGGTTAAGCAGAAAGAAAGCCACCGACAGAATCTGCATTCGCTGCGGCAGGGCATCGTGACCATCTCGGGAAATCCGGGAAACAAACTCGCGCCGAAGACACTCCGAAGTATCCTGAAGCAGGCAAGACCAAGATGAAGATTCTCATCCTTGTAGAGCCGACGAGCACCGGCTTCTCCGCCTGGTCGCCAGAGATGGAAGGTTGCGTGGCCGCGTGAAAGCAAGGCTCACCTTCCACGGCGCCGCCGGCGAAGTCACCGGCTCCTGCTTCCTTCTCGAGGCCGAGCGCGGCAACGTTCTCGTGGACTGCGGCATGTTTCAGGGCGATCGGGACGCGCGCGAGCGCAACTTCGCCGGACTTCCGTTCCAAGCCCGCAACGTGCACGCGGTCGTACTGACCCACGCGCACATTGACCACACCGGCATGCTGCCGCGTCTCGTCGGAGACGGCTATCCCGGCGTGATTCACGCCACTGCGGGTACGCTCGGCCTCTGCAAGATCATGCTGCCGGACTCGGCGAACATCCAGGAGTACGACGCCGAACGGCGCAGCAAATACCGCAAGCGGCGCGGCGACTCGCCGGTGGAGCCGCTCTACACCGAGAAGGACGCCGAGCGCGCCTTGTCTGCATTCCGCGCGCATCCTTTTGATGAATGGTTTCACGTCGTGGACGGCGTGCGCGCCCGTTATCTTCGCGCAGGACACATTCTCGGGGCTGCGAGCATCGAGATGGAGCTCACCGACGGCGGCAAGCCCTTCCGCATCGTGTTTTCCGGCGACGTCGGCCCGAGCAACGACCCGCTGCTGCCGGATCCGGAATCGCCGGCAGAGGCCGACTTCCTGCTCCTCGAGTCCACCTACGGCAATCGGGATCACCGCCCGCTCGCCGGCACGCTCGACGAACTCGCCGAAGTCCTCGACAGCGCCGACCGCGCCGGCGGCAACGTCATCGTGCCGGTGTTCGCCGTCGGACGCGCGCAGATGCTGATCTGGGCGATCGGCAAGCTCGAACGCGAAGGCCGCGCCAAGCCGCGCCCGGTGTATCTCGACAGCCCGATGGCGATCGACGTCACCAAGGAATACCGCGACCTGAGCTCCTGCTGCCGGCGCGGCGGCGAAGCAGAGTTCGAGCGCATCCAAACCCGTGATCTGCGCTTCTCGAAGTCCGTGCAGGATTCGATCGCGATCAACGAGGCGCGCGGCTCGATCATTCTCTCTGCAAGCGGCATGTGCGAAGCCGGGAGAATTCTTCACCATCTCAAACACCACATCGGACGCGCAGAGACGCATCTGGTGTTCGCCGGCTATCAGGCGGCGCGCACGCTCGGCCGTCGCCTGATTGAAGGCGAGAAGCAAGTCCGCATCATGGGCCAAGAGGTGGAAGTGCGCGCGAGCATTCACACCATGGGCGGCTTCAGCGCGCACGCGGGACGCTCGGGTTTGCTCGACTGGTACGGCGCCATCCAGCGCAAACCGCCGCAGATGGCGCTGGTCCACGGCGAAGACGAGCCGCGCGCCGCGCTGGCTTCCGCGCTAGAAGCGCAGCATGGCGCGCGGGTGCTGCAGCCCCAGCGTGGCGACACGCTGGAGCTGGGTTAGCGAACTCAACCGATAATTTGGTTGACCCCGTTGGTGGCGGTGCAGCTCGAGAAATCGAGGCCTTGGGACCAGATCGCCGCACCGCTCGCGCCCACGGGCACGTTAAGCGAGAAACTCTTGGTGCCGGCTCCGCTCGCGGCCCCAATTCCCACGACGATGAGCGGCGGGGTCAATTTCATGGACATCACGCCACACGGGCCCGCAAGCAAGTTGGTCGGGCCACCGCCTTGGCGGGAGAGCGCTACCCCAACCTGTCCGCCGCCTGTGGCATTCGTCACTTGAAAGGTTGCCGGTGAGCCGCCGACGAGATTGAAAATCTGCAATGTCGGTCCGCTGGTGTACTCGACGATGAGCTGCGGCGGGGCCGGCGCAGCATCGCTGCCGTAGAAGTACACGTAGGAGTAGCGGCTTGCGCTGCCGGCTTCATTCCGCAGCACGAGGGTGAGCTTGTCGTCCGCAAGATCTGTGGACCAGTTGACGGCGTTGACGTTGAGCACGAAGTCCACGGGTACGAGATCGTTCGCAGGGAACGTCGTGGTCAATCCCGTGAGAGATTCGTTCACGCCGGGATAGAGATCGTTCTGAGACCGCGACCACGCATCGTTCGCGGAGCGATAAACGCGAACTTCAGGATTGTTGTACGGATTACCGAATCCTGCTTCGTGAAATGCGCGCAAAGTCATGCCCGTGATCGTGGCGCCGGTGGGGATGCTCGAAAGATTGAACTTCGCAAATCCATCCACAAAGCCTTGACCTGGGTCGTACCAGTAGGCGCGGTAGCGGTTGTCGTTCCAGTTGGCGCTGTTGCCGCTGGCGATGCACTTGCTGTCTTGCGCGGTGAGAGTGACGGAGGTCTGTGGGAGAGCCGCCGAGGAGAACAGGAGGGCGATCAGGAGCATGGTGGTGCCGGAGTCCAGACTATCACGAACGGGAGATCCTGGAGCGCGGAACCCGAATCTCCGCGATCAGTTTTTGAATCTCCGCGGGCGGCGGCGGGGTGAAGCGGGACACCAGCAGAGCCACGCTGAAGTTCAGAAGCATTCCCAGCACGCCGATGCCCTCCGGCGAGATCCCCAGCCACCAGTGATCCAGATTGGAGAGCTCTGGGTGCGCAAATTTGAACCACCACACGTAGGTTGCGGTGAAGCCGAGGCCGGAAATCATGCCGGCAATCGCTCCCTGTTTGTTCATGCGCAGGGAAAAAATCCCGAGCAGCAAGACGGGAAAGAAGGAGGAAGCGGCGAACCCGAAGGCGAAGGCCACCACTTCCGCGACGAAGCCGGGAGGATGAATCCCGAACCATCCTGCCACGCAAACCGCGGCCCCCGCTGCAATGCGCGCGGCCAGGAGTTCTTGACGCTCACTGATGCCGGTCCACAGGGTGCGCTTGAGTAAGTCGTGGCTGATCGAAGACGACACCACCAGCAGCAACCCTGCGGCGGTGGAAAGCGCCGCCGCGAGCGCGCCAGCGGCCACCAAGGCCACTACCCAATCGGGCAATCCGGCAATTTCCGGATTGGCAAGCACCATGATGTCCGACTTCACCGTGAGCTCGTTGGCCGCCGCTGCGTTCGGGCCGACGTACTGGATGCGCCCGTCTCCATTGAGATCCTGCCAAGCGAGCAGCCCGGTCTTCTCCCATTGGGTGAACCATTCCGGCATCTCCGCGTAGGGCTTTTCGGAAACGGTGTCGAGCAGATTGGTCCGCGCGAAGACCGCAATCGCAGGCGCCGTGGTGTAGAGCAGCGCAATGAACGCAAGCGCCCAACCTGCGCTCCGGCGCGCGTCGCGCACCCGCGCCACCGTGTAGAAGCGCACGATCACGTGCGGCAAGCCGGCCGTGCCCACCATCAGCGCGGCCGTGATGCAGAGCACGTCGAGCATGCCCTTGGAGCCGTCCAAATAGGAGGCGAAGCCGAGTTCGCGATGCAGCCCGTCAAGACGCTGCAACAGCGGAGTGCCATCCACGCCGCTGCCGCCAAAGCCGAGTTGCGGCACTGGATTTCCCGCGATCATGATCGAAAGGAAAATCGCTGGCACCAGATACGCGACGATCAAAACGCAGTATTGCGCAACCTGCGTGTAAGTGATGCCCTTCATGCCGCCGAGCACGGCGTAGAAGAACACCACTCCCATGCCGATCAACACGCCCGTGCTGGCGCTCACCTGCAAGAAGCGCGAGAGCACGATGCCCACGCCTTGCATCTGCCCTGCCACGTAGGTGAAGGAAACGAAAAGTGCGCACAGCACGGCCACTACGCGCGCAGTTCGAGAGGCGTAGCGGTCGCCCACGAAATCGGGCACGGTGAACTTGCCGAACTTGCGGAGGTACGGCGCAAGCAGCAGGGCCAGCAACACGTACCCGCCCGTCCAGCCCATGAGGTAAACCGAACCGTCATAGCCAAGGAAAGAAATCGCGCCGGCCATCGAGATGAAGGACGCGGCGCTCATCCAGTCGGCAGCGGTGGCCATGCCGTTCGCGAGCGGTGGAACGTGGCCACCAGCGACATAGAAATCCTGCGTGGTGCGCGCGCGGCCCCACACGGCCACACCGATGTAGAGCGCGAAGCTCAGGCCGACGAGCACAAAGGTCCAGCCTTGGACACCCACGCCGCTAGTCCTCCTCGACGCCGAACTCGCGGTCGAGCCGGTTCATGCGCCAGGCGTAGAAAAAAATCAGCCCGATGAACACCAAAATCGAACCCTGCTGCGCGAACCAGAATCCGAGCGGGAAGTGGGTGCCCGGTAAGTGCCACTGATCAAGCCACTTCCGGAACACGACCCCGGCTCCGAACGAAACCAGTGCCCAGGGCAGCAGCACCAGGGCCAAGAGGCGCAGATTGCGCTTCCAGTAGGCGGATTGCTGCTCGGGAGTCAGTGAGGGGTGGTCGGACAAGTCGTAGACCTAAATGTGCAGGTTTTGCGTGATTTCAGCGTCACCTTGGGGTTTTTGTGCGCCAGTTGCCCTGAATGCGCCTCTAAACCTACAGAATCTGCAGAAAATCCCTTGCGGCCCGTGCTTTGCCGGATACCCTCTTCCGGTCCCGCACCGGGACTCCCCCATCATGCCGACAGCCACCCTCAACATGGAAGACCACAAGAAGGCCTTCGCCGCCTGCTACGAGATCACGACGGGCATGTCCCGCGCGCAGATTCTCGCCCACATGAAGAAGCACGGAGTGCGCTTCCTGCGCCTCCAGTTCACCGACCTCAGCGGCCACAACAAGAACGTCGAGGTCCCCGCCAGCCAGTTCGAGAAAGCACTGGACGGTGAAATCATGTTCGACGGATCTTCGATCGAGGGTTTTACCCGCATCGAGGAGTCGGACATGCTGCTGCGCCCCGATCTGGGTACCTATCGCGTGGATCCGTGGCCGTCCTTCGGACAGCAGCACACCAACCACGGCTACGTCGCGCACATCATCTGCGACGTGCACACGCCGAACGGTAATGAGTTTCCCGGCTGCCCGCGGCTGGCGCTCAAGCGCGGCATCGCGAAGGCCGCGAAGCTCGGTTACGTGATGAACTGCGGCCCCGAAGCCGAGTTCTTCCTCTTCCAACGCACCAGCGAAGGCACCGCCACCACCATCACGCACGACTCGGCCGGCTACTTCGACTTGGCGCCGAACGACCTGGGCGAAGAATGCCGCCGCGAGATCGTGATCGCGCTCGAGGCACTCGGCTTCGAGATCGAAGCCGCGCACCATGAAGTCGCGCCCGGTCAGCACGAAATCGACTTCAAATACGGCGACGCCCTCTTCACCGCCGACCGCCTCTCCACCTTCCGCTTCGTGGTGCGACGCGTGGCCCGCGCCATGGGCCTGCACGCCACCTTCATGCCTAAGCCGATCTTCGGCGAGAACGGATCGGGCATGCACGTCCACCAGTCGCTCTTCAAGGGCAAGAATAATTCATTCTTCGATCCCAAGGGCAAGTTCGACGGCATCTCGCAACTGATGCTGTGGTACATGGGCGGCTTGCTCGAGCACGGCCGCTCCTTCTCCGCCGTCACCAACCCCACGGTGAATTCCTACAAGCGGCTGGTGCCCGGCTACGAAGCGCCGACCCACCTCGCGTGGTCCATGCGCAACCGCTCACCGCTGATCCGCGTTCCGGATCGTCGCGGCATCGGCACGCGCTGCGAACTGCGCATGCCGGATCCGTCCTGCAATCCCTACCTGGCGTTCAGCGTGATGCTGGCCGCGGGCCTGGACGGGATCGCCAACAAGATCGACCCGCCGGATCCGGTCGAGGGCAACGTCTACAAAATGAGCGCGCGCGAGCGTTCGCGGTTGAAGATCCGCAGCCTGCCCGGAGACCTGGGCGAGGCCTGCGATCTGCTCGAGAAGAGCGCCGTGATGAAAGCAGCGCTTGGCGATCACGTCTTCGAGGCCGTGCTCACCGCGCGGCGCTCGGAGTGGCACGAGTACATCGCACGCGTGCATCAGTGGGAGTTGGACCAGTACCTGAACCAGTACTAGCCCGCTACCGCGGTTCAATGGGCGCGGCAGGTCGCACGAGATGCCGCGCCCAATCCGCCAGCAAGGTCTGGCCGATGCGGACCGAATCGGACAAGGGCCGGAAGTGAGACGAACGATTCCCATCGAGATAGATGGTGGGAATCGGAGTTTCCACGACCCGCATCTGCGCGCGCAGCGCAAGCAGCAAGATGCGTAGTTCCGTTTCGTAGCGATGTCCGGGAATACGGCGCACGACCTGTTCCACGAGTTCGGGGCTGTGTGCGCGAAAACCCGATTGAGTGTCACGCGGACATCCGAGCAGCAGGCGGTGCAGAATCCAACTCGTCAGCGTGTTGCCGAAGCGGCTGCGCAGCGGCATGACTTCGAATTCTTGGCGCCCGCCGATCACCAATTGCGCTCCGTCCCTCGCGGCTTGCACGAGTTTGTAGATGTCTGACGGACGGTGTTGGCCGTCTCCGTCCAAAGTCACCAATACGTCGAATTCCCGATGGGCCAGCGCGTGCCTAAATCCGGCGATCAGGGCGGCTCCCTTCCCCAAATTACGGGGCGTGCGCAGCACCTGCAGGCGGCCGGCGGTCGATGCGGCGGCTTGCTCTAGAACTTCCGCCGTGCCATCCGTGGAGCCATCGTCCACCGCGAGAACGTGATCGGCGTACTCCAGCGCTTCGAGCACCACCGGCTGACAGAGCGCAGCCACGTTGTAGCAAGGAATGACGGCCACCGCGGAGCACCGACTAGGTGAAGCCACGCGCGCGACCGGGAGCTCGCTCGGGAGTTGGAGCGAAATCCAGCCGGACTGATCGAAGAATCCTCGCGCGCGCTCCACCTTCACGTGAAGACTGCTCATCGGCGGCAACATTTTCGCCGGCACGCGGAGCTCGAGTTCCTCTGCGCGACGCTCCGAGCGCACAAGGCCCCATTCTTTCCCACTTGCGTATTCTTGCAGGCTCAGCCAGCCGCCTGCGCGACGCAGTGCGACACGCGCGCACCAACGCTGATTGCCTTCCGCGGAGCCGAGCAGGAGCAGTTCCGCGGCACCGTGAGCCCCGAGCCGCCACGGCAACTTGATCTGCAGACGAAGTTCGCCGTCATTCCAGCTCGCGGTCGAAACCGCGTGACCGGCCCTGCCCGGCAACGGTGCCGGCACGGGGGCGAAGTCTTCCACGCGGCTTTGGAAGGCGAGGAACCGCCTGCGGTGCACGGAGAGTTGGGAACGATAGCAGGAAACCGACCGGTACTTACCGTCGCTCTCCGCCCCATCCAGCCACAAGGAATCCTGATCCAGCGCAGGCGTAGTCTTCAAACGGTGAATGAGATATTCCAGGCGCGAAGGCCGCATCTGCGGCGCGATCCGCGCGCAGGCCAAATCGAGCAGCACCGAAAGTGCGCTGTGATCGGGATGCAGGTCAATGCACGAGGGTCCGACCACGAGGGCTGGCCGCAACTCCTCCAGCAGGACGTGCAGACGATCCACTGCCGTTTGGTCCTCACCGAGCAGGGCGTCTGTGAGCCCCTGATCCGGCCAGTGGAAGGAGGTGATGGACTCCGGTGGAACTCCCAAGGCACCCAGCGCGAGTCGCGCCTCCGCATGTCGGAGTCTTCCGAAACGCTCGCGCTCGCGCGCACCAACGCGCAGCCGTTTTTCATGAGCTCTTTGGACCCAGGGCGCGTTGTCGCCGTCGGTCAGCAGGCAGACGCGCACGTCCACCCCCGCACGGATCGCTCTTTGCATCAACCCAGCGGCGGCCAAACACTCATCGTCCGGATGCGGCGAGACCACCAGCATGCACTGACCGCGCTGCGGAAAACCGCGCGGTACTCCTGTGCTACCTTCCACGCGCGCATTCTAGGACTCCGCTTCCTGGGCATAGACCTCCAGAGTGTCCTGCGCGCTTGGTGGCGATCCCGGCGCTGAATTAGGAGCCGACGAGCGGCTCCGAAGGTCTGGCCTTCCGCCGCGCGACCAGTTCCACCGCTTTGCGCAGACAGAAGGCGAAGGGCTCCGGGTCTGCGCGACCGGTGCGCGCGATGTCGTAGGCGGCACCGTGCATCGGCCTCACGCGCAGGATCGGCCCGCCCACGAAGAGGGTGTAGGCCTCTGCACGCGGCAGCATCTTCAGCGGAATGAAGGCTTGATCGTGATAGAGCGCCACCACCACGTCCCAGTCGCCGCGCGCGCCGGCCGCGAACACCACGTCGGGCACTAACGGGCCGGCGGTCTCCCATCCGAACTCTTCACGCACCTTGACGATGGCGGGAGTCAGCAGCACGTCTTCGTCGTCGCCGAAGGCGCCGCGCTCGCCGGCGTGCGGATTGAGCGCGGCCAGCGCCACGCGCGGTTGCGCAAGGCCCAGCGTTTCACGCGCGGCTTCGTGCGCGAGCCGCAGCGACTTCGCCACCACCTGGTGATCGAGCCGTGCCAGCGCTTCGCGCAAGGACATGTGTCGCGTGGCCACCAGCACGCGCAGCGCGCCCGCGCAGGCGAGCATGCCGTAGCGGCGCGATCCGCACAGCTCGCCGATGATTTGCGTTTGCCCCTCGTAGGGATAACCGGCGAGGTGCATGCTCTCCTTGTGGATCGGCGGCGTCAGCAGCGCGTCGGCGCGGTCTTGCAGACAGGCGGCACCACCGCGCAGCACGCCCTCCACCGCCGCGAAGCCGAAGCTCGCCGCCGGAGTGCCGGGTGGGTCACGCGGCTCGGGGGATTCCAGTTCCACCACCGGCACGGGCGCGCGCGGATCCTCACTGACGGCGAAGGCCGCCTCCAGATCTTGGGCAGGACTCAGCGCAATCTCGCAGCCGATCTCGCGCGCGATCCGCTCGAGCAGAGCGCGGTGGCCAAGCAGCGCGGGCCGGCACGCTGTGCGCACTTCCGGCCGCGCCAATACCCGCAGAGCCACCTCGGGGCCAATGCCCCCCAAGTCTCCCTCCGGAATCACGATGCGCGGTCGCACGGCGGGGAGAGTATCACGGCTTGAGGCGCTCACTCCGCGAGCAGGCGGTGATCCTTACGGACCCGCTGCAGGGTGGCCTTGTCGAGTCCGGCTTCTTCCGCGCGCTGCGGCCAGGTGGAAACTGCCTGAGCGACCTGCTGCAGGATTTGCGGCGCGGTGCCGATGCCAAACTGCTCGGCCACGTGCAGCAGGTCGGCGCGGGTGATGTCGGAGAACTTCCCGTTCACGGCCATCAAGTGCTGATGCGTCCACTGGCCCTCGGGGTTGTGGGCGTGCGTCAGATCGTAAGCCGGGGCCAGTTCCCAACTCCCGCCTTGGCGCAGCAAGAAGGAAACATTCTTGGTGTGGTCGTCGCAGTTCGCGGCCATCACGTGGAAGGCGGTGCGGCGGAATGCTTCCGCGAGGGCTTCATAACCCAGGCGCAAACGGACCATCGTCTGCAGGAGTTGGCTGACGTCGTGCGTGGCCTTGAGCCGGTAATCCAGGTGCGCCATCGCGCAGAGCGTCTGCACGTGGTGCTTGACTTCGCCGTCGCGGTCGAAGCGCCGGGTCATGAAGTGCGCGCGCCCGTTCTCTTCCAGCAACCGGCAGTCCGCCATGGCGATGCCTGCCGCGCGCGCCATGAGGTGGTAGGCGTACTCGATGCGGCCGAAGCCCTGGCTCGTGCCCCACGCGTGTTCGGGGTCGGCGCCGTCGAACTTGAGCAGCCAGTGCTCGAAGCCCGCCGCAACTTGAAACTGGCCCGCGCGAATCTCTCTGCTGGAAGGATTCCAGGCAATGGCCGCCTTGGCGCGCGCGCCGCCCGCCGAAGTGCCGACCTGAATGAGCTGCGTCAACGACGCGCGCGCCTCGGAGTCCGAGCCGAAATCGCCGCTCAAGGCCAAACGCGCGGTCTCCACCAGGTCGGCCATCTCGATCGCGCTGCTGCTGGCTCGCGACGGCCCGCGCATCGGCTTGAACTCCAGCGCGCCGAGGCCGCGCTTGCCCATGTAGGCGAGGCGGTCGAGCGGCGTGATGTGCTCACGCGCCACGCTCTGCCCGGCCATCCACGCGTTGATCAAGGCGTTGCCGAAGTCGTCTGGAAGCGCGTCGGCGAGCAGGGCCGGCAGGCGATGGAAGGTGAGCTCCGGCAGCGCCGGAAAGATGAAAGGTTCGGTCGCCTGCGCACGCGGCATGGTGAGCGGCGCCAGTTCCATGCCGGCGGCCACGAACTCCGGCGCGAACTCGAAGGCGTAGTAGCCGAGTTTCGGATCCAGCGCGACGGCGCCGACCTGCTGGCCCCAGATCCAGACTTCGACGACTTCAACGGGGCGATACATGGTCCTCTCCCCGCTTCTTGGACGCGCGTTGGCGCCCGCGCTTGGTCTTCAACATCTGCAACGGGCTCATGGACACCGCCGGTGCGAGCGCGTGAATCCAATCGGCGCGGCCCAAGCTGCGCAGCACTTTGAACAGCGACTTCACAGTCGCGCCCTTGCCGGACTCCAAACGCTTCACCACGTTCAGGGCGACGTCTGCCCGCGCGGCAAGTTCCCGCTGGTCCAGGTTCTGACGCAGCCGGAGGCTGCGGAGGTGCTGCCCGAGCTCCTGCTCCCAGGCTGCGATGGGTGTTTGTTCGGTCACTATGGCCTCTTATCGGTCTATAGTATCCGATAATTGCTATAAGAACCTCTAAAGGGTCCAGTATATGGACTTGTCCAAGGCGTATCCCTCCTGAAAGCCCACGTGGACCCCGGACGACGGAGATCCGGCCTGTCTGCCGGTTTTAGCCTGCTTGCCGACCACTGGATTGGCCTCACCCCGAGGATTCCTTCCCTACCCTGGTCCAGAGAATGGGGTCGGGTCACCCTGCCGATCAGTCACCCTAGAGGTGGACTGATGAATGGGGGAAGGTCAATTGGGCTCTCGGCTGCTGGCCTTAGGACCATCTTGGCCGAGTACCTCGCCTACTACAACGCCGGACGCGCGCATCAGAGTTTGGCTGGGCGACCGCCCTGTCCACGTCCGCGCAGATCGGTCGGCCGGATCAAGGCCGCGCGCGTGCTCGGCGGACTGCATCACGTCTACTCCCGCGCTGCTTAAGCAGCGGAATCCATGGTGAATCGAAAAAGGCGACGGACGAGGTCCGTCCAGGGCAAGCTCTGCGCCAAATTGTCGTCTGCAATCCGATCCCTCGCGCCCGACTAGGCCGCAGCGAACTCGTGAAATTCGGGCGGATGACATTATTGAGAGGGACAAGGTCAAGATCCATTCCATTCCGCCTCTGCGTATTGAATGAACGCATTCTCGTCCTCCACCTTGATCTGCAACACCAGCGGATCAGTCTGTGGCTCCAAGAGAATACGGAACAACAGTTCCTCACCTGCCTGCAGGGTTAGCCGCCTCAGCCCTGAAAGACATCCGTCGGAATAATCTAAAAACCGACGTCCTCCGGCAAGCCTGAATATGCTCAAGCGCGGTCTAGAGCCCGCCTCCCACTGCTTCCCGTAGGAGTAATAATAAAGTGAACGATCGCTACGGTTGGCTAACAGCAGTTGGAGAGGCACTATGCGCTCACCTAATCCAAGGCTTGCACACTCGATCTCGAAAGACTCAGCCTCAGTCGCCTCCGCAATGCCAAGAATGCGCAGCTCGCACATTGTGGCACTAGGACGGTTATCTGCCTCAGGCTGATTCTGACAACCTAGGGAAAGAAGAAATCCCAATTGCAATGCGAGGCGCTGCAACTTTGGCCGGGAAGGGAGTGTGATCATTGTGTGCGCCTTTCGCTGAGCTTTTCTGCCACTTGGCATGGTCCACTTTGGGGATCTCCCGACTCAACACAACGCCGGATAATTTCGGCATGACGATTCAGATCGTCCGAGCTGCCGATAGCGGGATGCTCGCAAGATTGACTATAGGGCTTGTTGAGCAAACAAGCTCCATGAACTGCTTCATGCCAGAGTGCGGTGAGGACGTCAAGCGCACAAGGACAGCATTCTTCTTCGGGAACACTCTCATCACTTACTGCGCCTTTCATTGGTGTCAATTCGTAGTACATTGTAATCACCAGCCAGTACCCACCTGGTCCAGAATACAATTGGGTACTTCCTCCCCCAGGACATACCTCTAGACAAGTGCAAGTTATCGAACTGCGCGAACAGAGTGCGGATACTACTCCTTCAAGCGCCGGATTGTCCCTCACCACTTTCTTGAGGCGAGGATCGTTGCAAATTCCCTGCCGTGCCTTCTCAGCCGGGCAATCTGTTGAACCAATTGGGTAGCAGTCCTGCGGATCAAGACCGAACCGGTCTGAATACCTAGTTGGGGTGTCAAGTGCAAACTGGTAGTAGTTATTGTTAACGCTGGGGACGTGTGGATCTCTCGCGCAGAAGGTGCCCGATCTGACATCATGCCACCGATTCCTAAAGTCATACAGTTCCGATGCGCCCTCGACGAATCCCCCATGCAGCCGTTTGCGATGGAAGACTTGCGTGGCAAAGTCTCCGAGCGCGCTCCCCGATCCATCCTCCGAGTCCGACATCCCATACGGATCCGTGTAGTTGTACCGCTCCGCGATCGCCGCATCCGTACCTGACAGCCCCCATACCGTGTCCTGGAAGTCCTCATGCACTGCGTACTGGCGGTACTCGGTCGTGTTCGTGTCGGTGTCGAAATCGCTCGTGTCCAGCGCGATGTGCTCCAGCATCCGCTCGCCCTCGTTCCACGGCGCCTCCTGCCAGAGCCATTTCGTCGCGGTTACGTCGTACTCTCC
>CAZCXL010000030.1:0-713 GCA_964502625.1 uncultured Planctomycetales bacterium
CCACTGATAGGCGCACATGCGGTTGCGCTGTGCATTCGCTGCCACCCCGGATCCGAGGCCGGACTGTTCACTCCCACGGATTCCAGCTGTACGGCCTGCCACCTGGATGATGCACTTCGTGCAACCCTGCCAAATCACGCCGCCCAAGGCTGGGTGGACGGTTGCGAGCGCTGCCACACGCCGATCGCTTGGACGGGCACCGCATTCAATCATTCCTTTTTCCCGCTCACTGGAGCCCACGCCGCCGCCGCCTGTGAATCTTGCCATCGCGGAGGCATTTTCTCGGGTCTTTCTCAAGATTGTTACTCCTGCCACGCGCAGGAATACACGGCGGCCAAAGATCCAGATCACGTGGCATTTGGATTCGCCACTAGTTGTCAGGACTGCCACGGTACATCAACTTGGTCGGGTGCGCGCTTCAGCCATGCCGGGATCACTGACTCATGCGTCACTTGTCATCAAACGGACTACAACCATGCCAAGAATCCTGATCACGTCGCGCTCGGATTTCCGCTGACGTGCCAGGACTGTCACAACACGAAGCGATGGAAGGGCGCAAACTTCAACCATGCCGGGATCACAGAATCCTGCGTCACCTGTCACCAGAAGGACTACAACCAGGCAAAGGATCCCGATCACGTCGCGCTGCAGTTCCCGCTCACTTGCGAAAGTTGTCACAACACAATGAACTGGTCTGACGTCAATTTCAACCA
>CAZCXL010000030.1:723-13963 GCA_964502625.1 uncultured Planctomycetales bacterium
CACCTCGGCGATTACCAGACGGCGCAAGATCCGAACCACGCAGCAATGGGGTTTCCTTACGCCTGCGAAGACTGCCACAACACCAATACTTGGTCAGGCGCCAACTTCAACCATACCTGGTTCCCGATTAACACCGGCCCGCATGCAAACCGTAACTGCTCCGACTGTCACCCCTCGCGTGCTAACTTTGGGAATTTCAGTTGCATCGATTGTCACGCCCACCGCAAGTCGGAGATGAATAGCAAACATCAGGAAGTATCAGGCTACGTCTGGCAGAGCACAGCCTGCTACTCCTGCCATCCAAACGGAAGGCATTAGCGGCATTTGGCACTCAAGGAAGAATCGGCGCAGAAACGGGCTGAGTGCGCACGGAATTGGCACCTCCAAGGCCACGCGCGATGGCCGCCTGAATTGTGACTGTGCGCAGAGCAACAGCCGGTGGCAGCAGTCGCGTGAATACGGCTGTGCCGCCCACGTCAGCGAGGCTGGAGCCGACGGCGCGCACAGGGTTCCGCAAGTCGAGTGCCATGCCTCCGTACTGCGGATAGGCAGGACCGGCGCCAGCCCCCGCGAAGCTGATGAAAAAATTCACCACTTCGAAGGGCTCGGCCGCGCTGATCGTGAATACCGCAGGCTGTCCGCGTTGCAAGACGGAGAGCGCGAGTAACGGGCCATGACTAGTGAACTCGTAGGTCCCCATGTCGCCAATTGGAGCGGTGCCGCGGCCGCGATCCCAAATCGACGGATCGTCCACGTGCCGGACGGCGCCATCCAAGTCGAGAACGACTCCCGTAAAACTGGTGTTGTTGCCGGCATCGATGCAGGGTGAGCCGACGCCAAGCCGCAAATCGTCGTCCACCGTTCCGAGAACTCCGTCGACGCCATCAAGATCCACAAAGCGTGGAGCAAGAGCGATGCACCCTCCGTTGCCGGTGTCCGCTAGGCCCTCAAGACAAGACCAAAGCAGCGAAACGCTCACATTCGTTTCCTTCTTGAAGTTACGTTTGAGAAGTTCCGTCGAGCCGCCGTCTGTGTTTGCCCAGAGCACGCTGTTCTCGACGCTCACGCGCGAGCCGTAGCCCACGTACATGCCGCCGCATTCCTCGGTGGCGTCATTGCCGGCGATGCTGCAACCGATCAGATTGACGTCGTTCAGCCAAACCATCATTGCGCCGCCGTAGCCGCCCACCGACCCGGAACCATTGTCCACGGAGTAGACCGTGTTGCCGCTGAAGACGCAGTTGATGAAATCGGCGTTGCCATAGCAACCTGCGCCTCCTCCGTTGTGGCTGCGGTTGGCAAGAAATCGGCACTCTTCGAAAGTGGAACCGTCCGAGCCGAGGAAAACTCCGCCCCCGATCGCTCCGTAGAAAACTCCGTAGTACTCGTTCGCAAGGTTATTCGCGAACACGCAGCCCTGCGCGGTTACTGCTCCTCCCGAAATGTAAAGTCCTCCGCCTGCTCCTTGACTCGCATTTGAACCACGATTGCGAAGAATCGAGCAGCGGAGCAGAGTTGCATGCCCTGCGGCTTGGTAGAGACCTCCGCCGTTGTAGTTGTAACCCCAGTTGTCGCGGATCTCACAGTCTTCAAATAATGGCGTGCCAACGTTGAGATAAATCCCACCCGCGGAGGCGGAGAGACAGTCCTCGACGATGCAGCCGCGCACCGTTGGACCCGCATTGAGCAGCAGCATCCCGCCGCCCACAGAGTCGTAGCCGGAAGACGTGGTAGCCCAACCGGCGTGAATGCGGAAGCCGTCCAACACAGCGCTCGGTCCCACATTCTCCCCACGCACGACGTGCGCCGAGTTGTCGCTACGGTTCAGCCAAGCCGGAGCATCATTGCCGAGCAAGTCTCCATCCAACACGGTCAGCTCCGCCGTTCCAGCGCGCTGGCTGCGGCTAGTCTCCCAGCCAAGGAAGCCGCCGTAAAGAGCGAGATTGTCCCGCAGCATGAAACTGGCGGCGCGGTTGCCGGGTGTGCCAGCCAGGTAGTGGCCTTCCGCAACCCAAATCTCGCCGCTGCTCACGTTCGCGAGCGCCGCTTGCAGGTCCTGAAATGCGTTTGCCCAGGAACTCCCGTCATTGGCCCCGGTTGCCGAGTCGTCGACAAACACAGCGGCCTGAGAAATGGTGAGGCAGAGAAAGAGCGGAATGATCATGGAGGCTGGTAGGACGTTAGAGGATCACGGCAGCGACTACATTGGAGGCCTTCTGGTACTGCACTGCCTGGAACCAGACACTGCGTCCCACCGCGGACGGCGGCACAGGGATAGTCCACACCGTCGCGCCTTGCGCGTTGGTGCTGAGAGGCCCGACCAGGAGAGAGGGGCTGCGGATTCCAAGGGTTACGTCCAGCGGCGCAATGTAAGTCGCCCCAGTACCTTGTACGCTGAAGACAACCCAGGATCTCGCCAGCGGCGTTCCGTAGCGCACCTTCAGGTCGAGATCTTGAGCCGACTCCGGCGGATCCGGATTGAGCTCGAGCACCAGATCCGGCGCGATACTCATTACATGGACACAACCGAGTCCAAGGAACCCTGGTTCGTCGTGCGCGGAGCCAACCAGCGCAACACCCTGGTTCAGCGAGATCGGCTCGCCAAAGCCGTCTTGCGCCTGCGTGTCGTTGCCGACGAACTCCGGATCTCCTTGCCACGTGCCGTTCCTGCGGAATGGATACACCGCGCCCGCATAGTGAGCGAATGCTCCGGCTGAAGGAGCACCAACCAGTACTTCGTCACCCTCCACCGCGACTGCCGAGCCGAATTCGCCACTCTGAGGCGCGTTCTTGAAGCGGACCTCGAAGGACCAGGTGCCGCCGATGCGCCTGTAAAGACAAGCTGAATTGTCTGGAGGCAACCCGATCAGTGCAACGTCGCCATCGAGCGCCACCGCCTTGCCGAAGTATTCGTTGTCGTCCGGCATCGGAGCGGTCAGCGTCGCCTCCATGTTCCACGTGCTGCCGGAATGTCGGTAGACGAAGGCTTCACCGGAGTTGATGTGCCCATTCACGGTAAGCCGCGACGCGCCAACCAGCGCAACCTCACCGCGGAGCGCGAGCGCTCCGGCGTATCCATCAAAATGGAAGCCGCCGCTCGGAGCCTGAAACTTCGCCGTCTCGCTCCACGCGATGCCGTTGAATTCGAACACATAGCAGCAGCCCCCGGAGTTCAGGTTGGCGCCGACGAGGATGCGAGTGCCGTCGAGGGCGACATCCGTTCCAAACCCGCTGTCCACGTGTGCGGTTGAACCGTGCAACTCCGCTTCCTGCTGCCAAACGCCGCCGGCATATCGGTACACGTACGCTGCGCCCGTGCCGGTGAAGCTCGAATAAGGAAAATCTGGCGCGCCGGCAACCAATACGGCGCCCTGCACAGCGCCGCTGGTACCGAAGTTGTCATGAATCTCCGGAACAGGGCGCAGCAGCCGCGCATCTTCGAGGAAATCCCCGCCCGGCGCGCGCCGGAATACATAGACGGCACCGGCGTAGTTAAGACCGTTCACGCTCCTGGACGAAGAGCCGACCGCCGCGATGTCACCCGCAAGAGAGACGGCATTGCCGAAGCCAGCCCAGTTGGACGGATCGCTGGGCAGCAGCTTCTGGAGCTGAGATTGCGCAGCGGTTGAGGATGCGAGCGTCACAGCCGCAAGGAGCAAGGTCAAAAATTGATTCATGGCAGTAGGGAGAAGCGAAGGAGAAGTCCGTCGTTGTCGTGGCCGTTGCTGCGCGCGCCGCAGGAGTAGATGCGCTGTGCCGACATCGCTCGCAGACCCCGCAGGGCGACGGAGCCTGACCGTAAGTCCCAATCACTCAGCACGCCGTCGGAACCGAACGTTGCCGTGAGGAGTTGCGCGCCGCTAGATGCGTGGTAGCCGGTGCCCCCGACTACCAGCCGTCCGGCTGGATCAAGGGTGATCGCGCTGCCGCTGCTGTTGATTAGTCCAGGAGCCGCGAAATTCGACTGCCAGCGCAACACGCCCTGGCTGTCGTAGCAGACTAAGTGAGGCCCTCCGGCGACGAACACGCTTCGCGCTCCATCGCTCACCGCGACCTGTCCGCCACCGGTTGCGCTGCCCAGGGTGCGGCTCCACAGGAATTGGCCGACATTGTTGAATTTCATGGTAGTGAAGTCCTGTAAGCCTGGCGAGTTGATCAAATAGCCAGTCAGAATCAAATCGCCGGCGGAGTCCGCACACATACCCCAGCAGTAGTCCGGCGCGCCGGAGGCCGCGCCCGCGCGCGTCGCGCTCCAGAGTTGATTGCCAGCGGAGTCGTACTTAAGCGCCATCCAGTCAAAGTTGGTGCCGCCCGGCGCTTGGATCGAGTAGCCACCGATCAGAACGTCGCCGCTCGGATCAAGCGCCAAACCTACCCCGACATCAGTTCCCCAACCGCCATGGAAGTAGCGCTGCCATTGGAGCAAGCCCGTAGCGTCGTACTTGAGCAAGGCTACGTCGGTGACCGAAGCCGCGAAGTAGGTGCCGCCGAGCACATAAATGCTTCCGTCCGAAGCAGTCACGAGGTCCGTAGCTCCGTCCGACCAGTTGTTGTCGAAGATCGCCTTCCACTTGAGGTTACCGAGCGCGTCGTAGCAGAGAGTGATGATGTCCTGGTTACCGCTACTTCCGGGACCCTGTCCGAGCACGATCACGTCGCCGTTCACGCTCACCTCTACATCCACCGCGATGTCGTTGAAGCCGCTGCCCAGACTGTCGTAGCGGCGCTCCCATTGCCGCGTGCCGTCGGCCGAGTACTTCAGCGTGACGATTTCGTATGTGTAACTCCCCACCAGTCCGAGGCTTGAGCCAACCACATAGATTTCGCCGCTCAGCGCGACATCGAGCGCGGCGAAGGAATCGTGCCCGCCGATACCGTGCTCGTAGTCCTGCTCCCAGACGAGGTGAAGGTCCGGAGGACGCTGAACTGGCGGAATCGGCGCCTGCGCTCTGGCACCCAGTGCCGTGGCGAACACACTGGCTAAGATCAGGAAAAGCAGACGGATTAACACCGATCCATGATATCCAAAATCCTGAATGACCAGGCGTTAAGGCCGCGAAATACAGACGATGCGTCGTGATTAGATCACAGATCCGCCTACGCGCCCTCAGCGCAAGATCGCGCCGAGGAGACGGGTCTCTGCCACTAGCGTGATGAGCTCTGCCGGCAACAGAGCCTGCGGACCGTCGCTGCGCGCCTCTTCGGGACGCGGATGCACTTCAACCGTAAGACCGTCCGCGCCGCAGGCAATCGCCGCCCGAGCCAGCGGCGCGATGAAGCGCGCAATGCCGACTGCGTGCGCAGGATCCACGATCACCGGAAAATGCGTCAGTTCGCGAAGAACGGGCAACACGGTGAGATCCAGAGTGTTGCGCGTAGCCGTCTCGAAGGTCCGAATGCCGCGCTCGCACAAAATCACCTGCGAACATCCGTGCGCGCAAAGGTACTCGGCGGCATAGAGCCATTCCTCCACGGTCGCCGCCAAGCCGCGCTTGAGCAGCACCGGCTGTCCCGGCGCGGCAATCGCCTTGAGCAAGGTGAAGTTCTGCATGTTGCGGGCGCCAACTTGGTAGAGATCCACGTCGTGATCCACGAAGGCCGCCAAATGCGCGGCATCCATGATCTCGGCGCAGACCGGTAATCCATGCTTGTCGCCCGCGTCCTTCAATTGCGCGAGCCCCTCCACGCCAAAGCCCTGAAATGCGTAAGGAGAAGTGCGAGGTTTGTAGGCGCCGCCGCGCAGCACGCTCGCGCCGCCGGCCGCTACGTGTCCGGCCACTTCGTCCATGAAATCGCGTCCCTCCACCGAGCAAGGTCCGGCGATCACGAGCGGCGGTCCCCCGCCACCGAAATTCACCGCGTGGTCTCCGCGCCCCACGCGCACCGTGCTCGGCGCCTCGCGGAACGCGCGATGTGCCATGCGCAGATCGCCCTTGGGCTTGACGATGGCGGCCACGGCCTCGTGCGCAGCGAGTTCCTTCTCTAGCGCAGCCGGAACCTTGTCCAGGAGTGCCACGATCGGGCGAGAGGCTTCCGCGGAGCGCGCGGTGCGCACGCCGGCGCTCTCGCAGCGCTCGATGAGATCTTGCACCACGTCAAGAGAGGCCGATTTGTGAAAGCGCAAGATCATGCGCCACAACCCTCATCGAGCAGAGCGAGGATGCGCCGCAGCGGCTCCACGGTGAACGGTCCGCCGTGTCGACGCAGCAGGTCCTCCACCGCGGCCACGCGCAGCGGGTCCGAGGCGGGTACGTCGGCGAGCAAACGCGCACGCTCGTTCAACAAGGCGAGCAAGGCCCGGTCGAGGATCTGGAGTTGGTGACGCTGGGCAGGAGTCATCGCAGTGGGCGGGAAGGGACAGAAACGGCAGAAACGAGGCCGTGAACGAACTCGTGCGCGGCTACGGCGGCGTCGCGGCCAGCCGTGCGCGCCTCGTGCAGACGTTGCACCAGAGCAGTGCCGACGATGGCGACGTCAGCGTGCGCAGTGGCGATGCGCACGTCTTCGGGGGCGGAGATTCCGAATCCCACCGCCACCGGCGTGCGCGCGAGTGCACCGACGCGATCCATGAATGCCGTCACGGAAGAGTCGAATGCGGTGGCTCGTCCAGTCACTCCCACGCGGCCAAGCACGTAGACGAAGGCCGTGCTCGCTGCGCAAGATGCGGCCGCGCGCAAGTCTCCGCTGGTGGGGGCCACGAAGAAGACCGTGCCGAGTCCCTGCGCGGCCGCAGCCGCACGCATCTCTTCCGCCTCTTCGACCGGAAGATCGGGCACGATCCAGGCGTCCGCGCCCGCTGCAGCACAACGCTCCGCAGTCAAGGACCAGCCGTGGCGACGCAGCGGATTCGCATAGGACATGATCGCCACGGGGACGCGACCTCCTGCTGCGCGAAAGCGCGCAAGCATCTGGAGAATCCCGTCGAGGGTGGTGCCGGCATCGAGCGCGCGCTGTGCAGCCTCTTGCAGCCGAGGGCCGTCAGCAATCGGATCGCTGAAGGGCACTCCCAACTCAACCGCGCAAGCGCCGGCCGCTTCCACGGCGTGAAGCGCGCGCAGCGTTTCTTCCAGGCCGCCGTCGCCAGCGGTGAGGTAAGGCGCCACGCCTCTCAGGCTCTTTGCGAAACGGCTCATGCTTGCTCCGGGCCGCCTGCCGACTGCGCGAGCACCGTGGCGAGATCTTTGTCGCCGCGTCCCGAAAGGTTCACCAAGACTCGACGGTCTGCGAGTTGCGCCGCATGCTCACGCACCCAGGCGACTGCATGCGCGCTCTCGAGCGCGGGCAATATTCCCTCCAAGCGCGCCAGTTCGTGGAAGGCGCGCAGGGCTTCCGCGTCGTTCGCCGACTCGTAGCGGGCGCGCCCCGTCTCGCGCAGCCAAGCGTGCTCGGGTCCGATCGCGGGATAGTCGAGACCGGCGCTGACCGAGTGCGTTTCTTGCACTTGGCCGTGCTCATCCTGGAGCAAATACGTCTCGCAACCGTGAAGGATTCCTGGTTCACCTCCTTCGCCGCCGAAGCGCGCTGCGTGTTGACCAATGCCCGGTCCGCGACCGCCCGCCTCCACGCCCACGAGTTGCACGGAAGTATCGCCCAAGAAGGCGCGAAAGATGCCGATGGCATTGCTGCCACCTCCCACACAAGCGACGACCAAGTCCGGCAGGCCGCCCGCCTGATCCACGATCTGCGCGCGCGCCTCCTTGCCCATGACTTCATGGAAGCTTGCGACCATGGACGGAAACGGATGCGGCCCCAGCGCACTGCCGAGCAGGTAATGCGCCTCGGGGTCCCCTACCCAGGCGCGCATGGCTTCGTTGATCGCGTCCTTCAAAGTTTTCTGACCATGCTCCACCACTGCGACGCGCGCGCCGAGCAGTCGCATGCGCTCCACGTTCGGTCGCTGACGCGCGGCATCCACGGCGCCCATGTAAATCACGCACTCCAAGCCCAGCAGCGCGCAGGCCGTGGCCGTGGCCACGCCATGCTGACCGGCGCCGGTCTCGGCGAGAATGCGCGTCTTGCCCATGTGGCGAGCAAGCAGGGCTTGTCCGAGCGCGTTGTTGATCTTGTGCGCGCCCGTGTGCAGCAGGTCTTCGCGCTTGAGCCAGATCTCCACGCCGAGTTCAGCGCCGAGCCGCCGCGCCGGGGTCAGCGGCGTAGGTCGTCCCGCAAAATCGCGCAGGAGGGCATCCAGTTCGGCGCGGCGCTCGCTGCTGCCTTGAAACTCCAGCCATGCGAGTTCCAGCGCGCGCAGGTTCCCCATGAGCGTCTCAGGGGCGAACTGACCCCCCCAACGACCGAAACGTCCGGCGCGGAGATCAGGCACGGGCAGCCTCCACAGTGAGTGCCCGGCGCGCAGCGGCGACAAATTCTTTCACCAATTGAGGATCCTTCAGCCCCGGCGCAGATTCAAGTCGGGATGAGGCGTCCACACCGTGGGGAGCGACTGCGGTGGTCAACGCGCCGACGTTCTCGGGATCGAGCCCGCCCGCGAGCAGGCAAGGTGCCAGTGCCGCCAGACGGCGCGCAGTGTCGGGGGCGGGCGTGCGACCCGTGCCGCCAGGACCCGAGGGATGATCGAGCACAAAGAGGGCGGCAATGCCTCTCCAGCGTGCGATTTCGGCGGCGCCAGCAAGCGGATCCACGGCAACGCGACGCCACACCGGGAAGGCCAAGCCCGCAAAGTCGGCCGGGATTTCGCTACCGCAGAGTTGCGCACCGGCAAGGCCCGTGGCGCTCACCGCGGCCTCCACTGTGGCGCGGGTTGCATCCACGAAGATGCCAATCACCGGCACACGGCCTGCAGCCGCGACGATTTGCGCCGCCTGCTCTAGTGCGACGCGCCGCGGTGAAGGCGCGAGGACGACACCCAGCGCTTCGGCTCCCGCAGCCACCGCCATGCGCGCGTCCGCAGGCTGCGTGATTCCGCATACCTTGATGCGCGGCGGGGCGAGCGCCGCGCGCCATCCGCGCAACATGCCTTCAGGAGTCGCGGTGCGCATCAAAGCCTCGCCCACCAGGGCCGCGTGGGCGCCAGCGGAGCGGGCGCGGAACAGATCGTCCACGGAGTGCAGCCCGCTTTCGGCGACGCGTAGGTACTGCGCGGGAATCGCGTCGAGCATGGTGGCCGCGCGCGCAGTGTCGACTTTGAAATCCCGCAGATCGCGCGCGTTCACGCCCACGCAGTCCGGATCAGCGGCGATCGCGCGTTCCAAATGCTCCGTGTCGTGCGCTTCGATCACCACCGCCAGACCAGCATCGCGCGCGCAACTCCGGAGTTCCTGGAGCTGTGCGCCCGGCAAGGCTTCGGCGATGAGCAGCACGGCGTCCGCGCCGAAGCCGAGAGACTCCCACACCATGCCTTCATCCAGCAAGAAGTCTTTGCGCAGGCGAGGAAGGCCGGCTGGAGCGGCAGCCGCGAGATCGGCGGGTGAGCCGCCGAAATGATCTTGCTCAGTGAGAATGGACAACGCGTCCGCTCCGCCACGCGCATAAGCCTCGGCGCGCGCTGCGAGTGGCATGGAGGCGTCCAGCATCCCCGCCGACGGAGAGCGACGCTTGCACTCGGCAATCAGAGCAAGTCCGCCGGTGGCTTCGCGCAAAGCCGCGAGAAAGCGCGCGCGCCGAGCCGGATCCGCCGGCGATGTGGCGCGCAGGCTCGCGAGCGAGTGCACTTGGCGCCGTGCCAGAGCGCGCTGCTGCACGTCTGCCCAGATCTTCAACAGCCGGTCGGGCACGCTCATGCGGCCTCTCCTGAGAGCCGCTGACTCGAACGCACCACGCGTGCCAGCAATGCGCGGGCGGCGCCGGAGTCGATGGATTCGCAAGCCTTAGCAAAGGCCGCGGACAATTCGGACACGCGACCGACTCCGGCGTCGGCCAGGAAGATGGCCACCGTCGCGTTCAAGAGCACGGCGTCGCGCAGCGGTCCGGGTTCACCCGCGAACACGCCATGCAGCAGGCGCAAGTTACAAGCCGCATCACCGCCGGCCAGAGCCGATACTGGCGCAGCCTTCAAACCGAATTCCTGCGCGGGCAAGGAAGACGCGCCTCCGTGCGGAACCGTGCCACCGAGCCAAATCAGCAGATTGGGGCCCTCGAGCGTGAGTTCATCCGCGCCACCCGCACCATGCACCACTACTCCGTGCTTGCAGCCGAGCGCTTCCAGCACGCGCGCGTAGTCCGCAAGCCGCGTGCGGTCGCTGACGCCGAGTAATTGGCGCGTGACGCGGCCAGGATTACACAGCGGGCCGAGAAAATTGAAGATCGTGCGGATGCCCAAGGCCCGGCGAACGGGTGCGATTGGCGCGAGGGCAGGGTGGTAGACCGGCGCGTACAGAAACACGAAGCCGCACTCTTCGAACACCGTCCGCGATTGCGTCGGCGTGAGTTGCATGCGCACCCCTGCGGCCTCGAGCAGATCTGCGCTGCCGCACTGTGAAGAAGCCGCGCGATTGCCGTGCTTCACCACCTTGACTCCCGCCGCGGCGGCAACGAGCGCCGCGGAGGTGGAAAGGTTGAAGGTGCCGAGTCCGTCGCCGCCGGTGCCGCACGTGTCCACGGCATCGGGTGCACCGTGATCAAAGGTCATCATGGCCGCGCGCATGGCTTCGGCAGCTCCGGCGATTTCCTCCGCAGTTTCGCCGCGAGTTGCGAGGGCGCGCAGCAACTCCGCGAGTTCCTCAGCGTTCGGCGGGGCAGCGAGGATTCCGCCGAACAATTCTCGCGCCTCCGCGCGCGTCAGCGAGCGCGCAGCAAGGACGCGGGAGGCGTCCGCAGTCTTCATGCGCGGCTGCGAGCGAGTAGTCCGGAGAGTTCGAGGAAATTCGCCAGCAGGCGCACTCCCTGAGGAGTCAGGATCGATTCCGGATGAAACTGCACGCCGTAGCGCGGCAGTTCACGATGCCGCACGGCCATCACGTGCCCCTCTTCGACCCACGCAGTCACGCGCAGCACATCCGGCAGCCGGGCGCGCTCAGCGCGCAGAGAGTGATAGCGCCCCGCAGGGAAGGGATTGTTCAATCCTGCGAACAACGGTTCCTTCTCGTGGTGCACCAAAGAGGCCTTGCCGTGCACCGGCACGGGGTCCACCTCGAGCACGCCGCCGTAGTGCTCCACTAGGCATTGATGTCCTAGGCAGACGCCGAGCAAGGGCGTGCGCGCCGGAAGCGCCGCGAGCAGCGCCGGCATGATGCCGGCATCGGCGGGACGGCCCGGTCCGGGACTGAACACGACGGCTTCTGGCGCAAGGGCCAGAGCTTCCGCCACGCTGAGCGCGTCGTTGCGCCGCACTTGCACTTCCGTTCCCAGAGTTGCGAGCGCCTGCCAGAGGTTCCAGGTGAAGGAATCGTAGTTGTCGAGCAACAGAATCATCGCGAGATCTCCTCGGCAAGTTGCAGCGCTTCCGCCAGTGCTCGCGCCTTGTGCACCGTTTCTTCGTATTCACGGGCAGGCACGGAATCGAACACGACTCCGGCGCCGGCTTGCAGCGCAATGCGACCGTCCTGCGGACCATGATGGGCGACGAAAGTGCGGAGCACGATCGCGGTGTCGAGGTTGCCGGCTCCATCCAGGTAGCCGAAGGCGCCCGCGTAGGCGCCGCGCGCCACGGGCTCGAGCCCTGCCAAAATTTCCATCGCGCGCACTTTGGGCGCCCCGCTGACGGTGCCCGCCGGGAAAGATGCGGCGAGCGCGTCCAAGGCGTCGTAAGGCGCAGCGAGTTCGCACTCCACGCGCGAAACGAGGTGCTGCACGCGCGCGAACTTCTCCAGCACCGCGTGTTCCTTCACCCGCACCGTGCCCGTGCGCGCGATGCGCCCCAGGTCGTTGCGCGCCAGATCCACGAGCATGTCATGCTCGGCGCGTTCTTTTCGATCGGCGAGCAGTTCGGCGGCCAAACGCTGATCCTCGCCTTCGTCATCGGAGCGCGGCCGGGTTCCGGCGATCGGGCGATTCTGCACGACGCGTCCGCGCACGCTCACCAGTCGCTCAGGAGAGGAGCCGATCAAGGTGCGACCCTCGGACTCAAAGTAGAACATGTGCGGCGCAGGATTGACCAACCGCAGCACCCGATAGAGCGAAAACAGATCGCCCTCATGCCGCCACGTGAGCCGGCGCGCAAGCACGGCCTGGAAGACCTCTCCTTGCGCGATCTCATGTTTGAGACGCGCCACGCCTTCTTCATAGGTGGCGCGATCCATGGAAGCGGTCGGCTCGGCGTCAAGCAGTCGGAATTTCCCGCTCGGCTCCGGCTCGGCGGCAAGATCCGCAGCCAGCGCTTCGAGCAGCGTCAAGGCCTCGGCGTGCCCGGCAGCGCCACGCGGACAACGCCGCAGCAGCGTGATCTTCTGCGCCGCGTGATCGAAGGCCACGACTGAGGGAAAGAAACGGAAGTCGGCTTCGGCCTCTTCCGTGCTCACGCCGGCGCGCTCACGCGCAGCGCGCACGCGCGGCTCAAGTGTGCCGCACCACTCATAGGAAAAGCATCCCACCCATCCGCCGTGAAAAGGCGGCAGCGCTCTCGGCGGAGCAGGCAGGAGATCCTCGGCACCGACGGAGCGCAAGGCCTCGTGCACCGGCAGAGCCAGCACGCTCGTGCTTGCGCCCTTGCGCTGAAGTTGCACCGCACCGGAGTCGCCGCGCAAGGAAGCCGAAGGATCACACGCAAGGAAGGAGTAGCGCGCGAGGCGCTCCGGTCCTTCCGCGGATTCGAGTAGGCACGGCTCGCGGTGCGCGGCACGCAGCGCCAGGAACACGCGCACCGGCGTGTGCAGGTCGGCCGGCAACTCGGCCCAGACGAGCCGATGCTGATCCGCCTGCTCCGCGGAGGAGACGGTGAGGAAAGTGCGGGAGGCCACGTGGGAAGGTTTCATCGGCCAAAAGGCACTGGAAAGCGAAGCGGGCCCCGGAACTCAGGTTCCGGGGCCCGGGGGCGATGGGTGCGGCGCGCTCAAGGGAGGCGCTCGGCACCCAGGCTCAGCCCGGGCCCCGTGGGCCACCACCAGTAACGGCGCGTCGTCATGCGGGGGAAGGATAGCACGGTTTCTGGCGCGCAAGGCCGAATCTTCGACTCGCTCACCCCTGGATCAGGCGTTCACCACTTCGCGGATCACCCGGCCGTGGACGTCGGTGAGGCGCATGTCGCGGCTGTCGAAGCGGAAGACCTGTTCTCGGTGGTTGACGCCCATGAGATGCAGCATGGTTGCGTGGAGGTCGTAAATCTCGCACGGATGCTCCACGGCGG
>CAZCXL010000031.1:0-6718 GCA_964502625.1 uncultured Planctomycetales bacterium
GGGCTGGCAGAAGCCGCACTGCAGCGCGCCGCAACGATCGAAAGCATCTTGCACCGGGTGCGCGCCTTCGCCGCCGCACTTGCGGTGCTCGGGCATGAGCCCCTCGATGGTCGTGATCGCGCGGCCTTCGGCTGCCGCGGCCAGCGTCAAGCAAGACAAGACCGGCACGCCATCGGACAACACCGTGCACGCGCCGCAATCGCCCTTGTCGCAACCCTGCTTCGAGCCCGTCAGGCCGAGCCGATAGCGCAGCACCTCGAGCAGCGTCCAATGCTCGGGCGCGCCGACCTCGACTTCGTCGCCGTTGATCCGCAGTTTCAGGACCCGCATCGCGGGCTCATTCTACGCTCGGCGTTCATCCAGCGGCTTCGTAGGCCTGCTTGAGCCAGCCCTTCACCTCGGCGCTGACTTCCTTGGCCGAGGCGATCTTCACGCGGTGCGTGCACATCGAGTTCCAGGAGCCGGCGGCTTCGAGCTTGCCCGCGGCGGGCACACCCTTGAGGTTGAGACCGAGGTCGAATCGCTCGGCGGTGCTCGGCTGCAGGATCGCGAACTGCTTCTTACGGCGCAGACTCACGTAGGCCTTCTTCGGCGCGGCCTCGACGTCTTTGCCGAAAGATTCGGCGGCCTTCAAGAGCGCGTCGTAAATTGGACGGAGTCCGGCCTTCTTGCCGGCGTATTGCTCCGCCACCAAATCGCCGGAATCGGCGTGCGCGGCGGAGGACTTCAGCACCTCGTGCGCCACGAGGTTGGCGTAGCCGTGGCCGAGCTCATGATCGGTCTTCAGCGCCTTCACAATTTCGCCGTGCTTGGCGGCGCCGGTCTTCTTCGCGACCGCGACCCACTGCTCGAGGGTCTTGCCGGTCTTTTCCTTCAGGTTGGCGATCATGCTCGCCAGGGCGTCATCGGGGTTGGTGGACATGGGATTGCGGGGTGAAGGGTCCGCGCGTCATCGTATCGCCGTGCCGACCGACGCCCTCCCCATTCTCGCCCGCACCGCCGGGCTGCTGATTCTGTCGAACCTGTTCATGACCTTCGCGTGGTACGCACACTTGAAAGAGTTGGGACACAAGCCGTGGCTGATCGCTGCGCTGGTGTCGTGGGGAATTGCCCTCTTCGAATACCTGCTGCAGGTTCCCGCCAACCGCATCGGATTTACCGCGATGTCCTTGCCGCAACTGAAGATCCTGCAGGAGGTGATCACGCTGACGGTGTTCGTGCCCTTCATGGTCTTCTACATGAAGCAGCCGCTGAAGTGGGACTACTTGTGGGCGGCGCTGTGCATCCTGGGGGCGGTGTACTTCATCTTCCGCAGCGGATGGCGCGGTGAGGCGACCGCGTAGAATGGCTAGATGGGCGCAGAACGCGTGCGTTTCGGCATCATCGGCTGCGGCCGCATCGCCCTGAATTCGATCGCTCCGGCGATTCGTGCGGTGCCCGAGGCCGTGTTGCAGGCTGCGGCCAGCCGCGAATTGAATCGCGCCGCAAGTTTGATGCCGCGCACGGCCTACGGTGACTACGCGGGACTCATTGCCGATCCGGAGGTGGATGTGGTCTTCGTGGCCTCGCACAACGGGGATCACCGTGAGCTGACGCTGGCCGCGCTATCTGCCGGGAAACACGTGCTCTGCGAAAAACCCCTCGGCCGGAGTTCGGGCGAGGTCCGCGAAATGGGGGAGGCCGCCGCGCGCGCCGGCCGGCACTTGGTGGACGCGTTCATGTACCGCTACCACCCGCAGATGCAAATGGTGAAGAAATTGATCGCGGCCGGAGAAATCGGCGAGGTGCGCCGCGCCGACACGGTCTTCACCTTCGAGATCGCCTCGCCGACCGACGTGCGCATGATCAAGGAGTGGGGGGGCGGCGCGCTGCTCGACATCGGGGTGTACTGCACCGACTTCACGCGCACGATCCTCGGCGGCGAGCCGGCGAGCATCGCGGTGGAGAAGGCGCGCTTCCATCCTCAGCGCGACGTGGACATGCACGTCACCGCGCGGCTCGGCTGGGACAACGGCGCCGAAGCGAGTTTCGACGTCGGCTTCGACGCACCCTTCACGCAGTCGGCGCGCGTAACCGGCAGCCAGGGCACGATCACGCTGGACCGGCCGTGGATCTCGTGGAAAGAACGCCCGTCGGTGATTCTCGAGAACGCAAGCGGCCGCAGCGTGCTGGACCCTGGCTTCGTGGATCCCTACCGCCTTGAGATCGAGCACATGACCCGTCTGGTGCGCGGCCTCGAAGACGCGCGCTTCCCGCTGTCGGATTCGCACGCCACCTTGAGCATCCTCGACCGCGTGGCGCACGCGGCGCGCCTGAGTTGATCGTTTAGGCAGTTACATTCCCGTTGCCAAGGGCGGAAGACGCGGGTCTACTCTCCTCAGAGTCCTATCGGTTACACCACGGAGGACCGCATGACTGCTCGATCCTGGATCATCCTGACGATTGGCGCCACAGTGCTGGTGCCGGCCTGCGCCCAACAGCCCCGCGTGGGAGCAGCAATGTCGAGCGATTCGAGTTTCCCGACTCTGAGCTGGGAGGACGTGCCGGATTTGCTCGCGCGGAGCACGAGCACGCGTGTCCTCACGGATTTTCCGCGCTCTCCTTGGTCCTCACAGTACGAGGAGACCTGCAGCGAAGGAATGCTTGCATTGTGGTTGCTGGAGGGAGTGCGCCAGGGCGGCAGGTTCGCTTCGCTCAATGCACTCTGCTTCTCAGGCAAAGTGGAATCTGAGAATTGGAGCGCAGCTTCGGAGTCGAACCATGAGCGCGTGCGGCAGGCTTACCAGGATTGGTGGTCGCGCGTGGAAGGTCTTCCCCGCAGCGAGGCGGCTGCCGTGGATCCCTTAGAAGGCACGGGCCTTCATTGGCACTAGTGGCGTTGTCTGAAGAGCGCTAAGCCAGGACCTTGGTCAGGACTCTGCCCTCCACGTCGGTCAGTCGGTAGTCGCGGCCGTTGTGGAAGTAGGTCAGGCGCTCGTGATCAATTCCCAATTGATGCAGGATGGTGGCGTGCAGGTCGTGGACGTCGCACGGGTCCTCCGTTGCGCGCAGGCCGATCTCATCCGTGCTGCCGTGTGAGGCGCCGCCCTTCACTCCGCCGCCGGCCATCCAGGTCAAATATCCTTCAGGGTTGTGGTCACGGCCGCCGTTGGTGCCCTGACTCATGGGCATGCGTCCGAACTCGCCGTTCCACACCACGAGCGTGCTGTCGAGCAGGCCGCGGCGCTTGAGATCGGTGAGTAAACCCGCGATCGGCACGTCGGTTTCCGGGCAATGCAGATCCTGGTTCTCCTTCAGGCCCATGTGCGCGTCCCAGGAATCTTGCTGGTGGCCGCCGCCGGAATAAAGTTGAATGAAACGCACGCCGCGCTCGACCAACCGGCGCGCGATCAAGCACTGCGTGCCGTACCAGCGGCTGACGTCGCGATCCATCCCGTAGAGTTGCTTGGTCTCCTCACTTTCCTGGCCAACGTCAATCGCTTCAGGCGCCGCAAGTTGCATGCGCGCCGCCAGTTCGAAGGAACGAATGCGCGCGTCCAAGTCCCGCGCTCCCGGCCGATCCGCGGCATGACGGCGATTCCACTCCGAGAGCAGATCCAACTGCCGACGCTGATGCATTTCGTCCACGTCTTCCGGCCGCGCCAGATCGAGAATGGGCTGACCTTGCGCGCGGAAGGGCACGCCCTGATGCTCGCTGGGCAGAAAACCTGCACTCCAATTCTGCGGCCCCGCGATCGGTCCGCCGCGCGGGTCGTACATCACGACGTAACCGGGAAGGTTTTCGTTCTCGCTGCCCAAGCCGTAGTTCAACCACGACCCGCAGGACGGGAAGCCCACGCGCACCAGCCCCGTGTTCATCTCGATCAGCGCGGGCGCGTGGTTGTTGCTGCGCGAGCGCATGGACCGCACCCAGGCAATGTCGTCCACGCATTTCGCCAAGGCCGGGTAGCACTCGCTGACCCAGGCGCCGCTCTGCCCGTACTGCTTGAAGGAATAGGGAGACTTCATCAGCGGTCCCATTCCGTCCTTGAAGAAGGTTTCGATGCCCTCCGGGCAAGGTGAACCGTCCAATTTGTCGAGCGTCGGCTTGTAGTCGAAGGTGTCCACCGCGGACGGGCCGCCGTACATGAACAGCCAGATCACCGACTTCGCCTTGGGCGTGAAGTGGGGGAGACCCGTCAGCCCGTGGGCCACCGCCGGATCCTGCGCTCCTAAGCCGCCGAGCAGACCCTGCTTCTGGAGAAGCCCGGCCAGGGCCAGCATGCCCATGCCTCCGCCTGCGCCGCGCAGGAACTCGCGGCGGGAAGACGGGATTCGTGGCTGGCCGATGCCGGGCATGCAGAAATGCTAACAGCATGGGAAGATCCATCCATGCTCCGCCCCACCCTCCTTGTTCTCGCCACACTCCTGCTCGCCGCGCCGACACCGCTCGTGGGCGCGCCCGCTCCCGCCAGTTCCATCACGCTGACTAAGACCGGCACCTGCCCCGGTGGCATCAGTTTTTTCATCACCGGTGCAACTCCGAATGGAAGTATCGCCATCGTGCATGGCACCGCCGGCAGCACGATCAAGTCGGGCAACCCCTGCAACGGGATGCTCCTGCCCGTGGGCAATGCGCAACTCGGGACCGTTCTGACCGCCGATGCCAGCGGCGCGGCATTCTTTGCAATTCCTGTGCTTCCCGGAACTGGTGGTCGCAACGTCGCAGCGATCAACGTCTCCACCTGCACGGCAAGCCTTCCCGTGGTGATCTGAACCGTCAGTCCACGAAGCAGAACTCCGACAAGCCGAACAACACCTGGCAAAAGTCCTCGAGCGGACTTGCGCGCAGGAACTGCAGCGCCTCTGCGTGTTCGCTCGCGGTGGGCGTGCGCTGGAGCGCGTGCCAGAACGCGAGTTCGAGCTGCGCGTCGCGGTTACCGGGCGCTTCCGACTCCAATCGCGCCGCGAAACGCCGCGCCTGATCGCGCGTGAAGGCATTGTTGAGCAGGGCGAGCGCCTGCAAGGGCGTGGTGGTGAGGTTGCGGCGCGTGCAGGCTTGTTGCGCGTTCGGGCCGTCGAAGACCTCGAACAGAGGAAACATCGCGCTGCGGCGGATGAGTACGTAGACGCTCCGCCGCCACGTGGCTGGCCCATCCACCACGTTGTCGGCCCATTTGTGGGTGCTACCCGTGGCGATGGCGTCGGCATGCATCCATGGCATCACCGCCGGCCCACCCATTTCCAGATTCAGGCAACCGCTGGCCTGCAGGATGCGGTCGCGCAGGATCTCTCCCTCCAGGCGCCGCGCCGGCATGCGCGCCAGCCAGTGGTTCTCCGGATCTTCGGCGAGTTTGAGTGGATTGGAATCGTCTCCCTGTTTCCAGGCGTCGCTGCTCAAGATCAGCCGATGCAGGGCCTTGAGCGACCATCCACTGCGCACGAACTCCGCCGCGAGCCACTCGAGCAGTTCCGGATGGCTCGGCGATTCTCCCTGCACGCCGAAATCTCCGGCGGTGGTCACCAATCCTCTGCCGAAGTGCTGCTGCCAGACGCGATTCACCGCCACCCGTGCAGCCAAAGCGCCCGCGCCGGCTTCGACGTCGGTCAACCAAAGGCCGAGCGCTGCGCGCTCGCCGCTGCTGTGCTCCACGTCCACGCGCGCGCGAGCTTCGGTCAGCCAAGGCTCGGCATCGCCGCGCGAGGTGCCGATCGCGGCGGGCACGCCGAACTCCAGCCGTTCGCCCTTCAGCGCGGGATTGCCGCGCTCGAGCAGCCAAGATTCTGCAGGCTCCGGGCCGCGGTCGCGCACCGCGAGCACGCTGCGCAGTTTGCGCTGCGCGCTCTCCACCTGGGCGCGGGTCGTGGGAATGACGCTGATGTACTGCCCACCCGCGTGTTGCACGCAGCGCACGGCGAGCAGATTGGTGCCCTGCCGGGGGACCGCATTCGGCAATTCGACCAATGCGTAGTCGCTGGTGTATCCGTCCACCTCGTACACCACTTCTCCGTTCAGCCAAATCGTGACGTCTTCGTCGTGGTGCATCCACAGCGCGAGCGGCTCGCCTGCGGTCCACTCGAATTGACGGCGTATGAAAATGCGCTCACTCTGCCACTGTGTCCCGACTCGAGCACCGGGCGTTCCCTCCGTTCCGAAGCCTCCGGGGCCGCTCGGCCAGGCCCGGTCATCGAAGCCGGCTTGCATCCAATCCACATCCGGTTCGGTGAAGGAATAGCGCCAGGGCGCGCGCCGCGCTCCGGACATCAACTCCGCCGCCGTGAGATCCTCTGCGCTGGGAATGGGCGCATCCCAGAACTCCGTTCCGGCGAAGGCGCCGGCCACCTGGTAATACTCCTTCGCGGTGAAGGGATCGTATTTGTGGTCGTGACAGCGCGCGCAGCCGAGCGTGACGCCAAGCATTGCGCTGCTGGTGGTGGCGAGCATGTCATCGAGTTCGTCGTAGCGCAGGCTCTCCAAGACCTGGTTGTCCACGCGCGGGCCCGCGGCGAGAAAGCCGGTGGCGGCGATCGCGTCCACCCGCCCCGGCACCAACTCGTCTCCCGCGAGTTGCCACTGCAAGAATTCATTCCAAGGCAAGTCCTGGTTGTGGGCCTGGATCACAAAGTCGCGGTAAGGCCAGGCATTCGGCCGCTCCACGTCGAACTCGTAGCCGGCGCTGTCGGCGTAGCGCGCCGCGTCCAGCCACTGCCGCCCCCAACGCTCGCCGTAGTGCGGATT
>CAZCXL010000031.1:6728-13852 GCA_964502625.1 uncultured Planctomycetales bacterium
TGCGCGCGTGGGCGCCAAGCCGAGCAGATCATGCCAGAGACGCCGCATGAGGGTTGCTCGATTCGCTGCGGGCGAATAACTCCAGCCTATCTTTCCCAATTCCGCGCGGAGGAACGAGTCTACCGGGTGGCCGCCCGCCGGAGGAGCAGAGTCGCGCAAGGGACCAAAGGACCACCAGGCCTCCGCCAGCACTGGAATGGGCTCCGCGAATGGCGCGCCGAGTTCGATCCACCGCCGAAGATCCGCCAGAGTGGCCGCCGCCAAGGCGGGCTTCTTCTTGGGCATGAAGGGTTTTTCGCGGTGCTCCAGCACGCGCAGGAGCAAAGGGTCCGCGCCGGCGAGGGGATTGCCATTCTCCCCGCCGAACAGCAGTTCCTCGCGAGTCGTCAGATTGAGATCGCCTTTGCGAATCTCGGCGTTGTGACACTCGGCGCAGGTGCGCGCGAAAACGGGAGACACGACCTCGCGGAAGATGCGTAATCCTTCATCAGAAGGACTTACAGCAGGCTCTTGCGCCAGGGCCAACACCGCTGCGCTCGCCGCGCCGAGCACCGTGAAAATCCGCACTCGACCATTCTAGGGCTGGGAGACGCGAATCCGGGCACAGAGCAAGCCACGGCCATCGTCTTCGGTCCAGGCGGCGAACCAGCCTTCGGCGTCGGCTGCCAGCCGCAGAATCCCGCTACCGCGTCCAGAACCTGCGGCCGCGATCGCGAACTCGGAGCTGAGCGTCTTTCCGCCCTCCAGACTGCGGGCCGTCCAAGTGCCCGTTCCTGCCTCCTGGCGCAGCCAACTCATCAGCACGCGGCCACCCGGGCCCACGGACGCATCCACGCGCCCGAGCGCGCCGCCTGTATCTACACGCTGAGCAGCGCCAAAACTTTTCCCGCTGTCATGGGACCAAGCAGTCTGCACACGACTGGCACCGCCGCCTTGCGTGTACCAAACCAAGGCAACCTCTGCGCCGGCGACCGCCAGCGCGGGACCGTTCACCGGTCAGCCGGGAATGCGCCAACCATCGGGAGCAATGGATTGGGGAGCGCTCCATGAGGCTGGATCTTCCGGGAAGCCGCGCGAGAAGGAAATGTCGCGGATTTCGTCCAAGGTCCGATCGCGCCAAGCCACCAGCACCGCTCCGTCCGCGAGCGCCACCGCCGCCGTGGGACAGCAGTCGCAGCAACGATCGTCGAGCAGCAACTCGGGGCCGAGCGAGCCGTCGGTACGCACCGCGCGCCCGCGCAATTGTTGCCCGCTCTGTGCTTGGGCGCGGCCATCGAGCCAGAGCGCGAAGAATCCGCCGGCGGGCAGAGGCACCAGCGTGACGAAACCGTGCTCGCCGGGTCCGTCGTGCTCATGTAGCCGACCCCCTGTGTGCAGGTCACGCGTGGAATCTTCAAACTGAAAGCGGACGGAATAATCGTAGGCGCTGCCGCCGCTGATCGGCAGCCAAGTGCGCAGCGTGCGGCCCGCGGTATCCCGTGCGCTTGCGGGCACGTCTGCCCAATTGAGGAACCATTTCTCGCCGCGCGCCGTTTCGCGCGGCGCGAGCCAAGCGCCGGCCTTGGGGCCCGCAACCATCAATCGCGCTGGATTTTGCTCCAGCCACTGCAGGACCGGTGCGCTGCCAGAGCTGACCTCGCGCTGCCATGCAGGCGCCATGCCGCTGTCCGACGGAGTTTCCATCGGCTCCACCTTCCACGCCTCCGCCGACTGCGGCAGACAGATGCTGAGGACGAGGGTGATGACCACTAGAAGCGCGTGGAAACGGTGGCACCGACGGTATGCGTGTCCGCGATCTCAACCAGCAGCAAGTCCACACTCCAATAAGCATGCCCAGGTCCCCATTCTCCCAAGCCGCGTGAGACTAGCCAGTGGATCTGCTCGCCGTCGTGCTGCACGCTGGCGCTCGTGTGGTCGTTGAACCACCACGTGATGCCGCCGATGGCTCGCAAGTCGTCGGCATAAGTGCCGTAGGCGGCGCCGAAGTAGCCGGTGAGCGGAAGCGGGAAGTCCTCGGGTGGAGTGATGGAAGCCGCCGTGAACCAGGAGCGACCGTCCGGCGTGCCGATGCGGTCGCTGCTGGTTCCCGCCATCAGACCCACACCAGCCAGGTACTCGCCTGGCAGGGCCAGCGCGAAGTTGAAATTGGGAAGCAATTCGTCCGCGCCTGGGTTGTATTCGAGCGCCAGGCTCAAGCGCTGCGTCGCTCGCCACGCCGCCGTCCAGCGCAGCTCCGCGCGATCCACGGGAGAATTCGGAAGCACGCGCACGCTGACCGTAAACGGCCGCTCAGTTTCTGTATCGCCAGTCCAACGGACCGGCTGGCCTTCGCCCGGTCACACCGGTCAGGTAGGAACCGCGGCCTCGGGCGTGGCTTGCAGGAGGAAGAGGAGGACGCCGAGGAGCATCACGGCATCCTAACCGGAGGTTACTCGAAGACTGCGTCGAGCAAGTGGCTGTCGCTGAACTCGGGACCGTCGCGCGCGATCCAGGGTTCGAGGAAGTCCGGATTTTTGAGACGGGGATCCGTCAAGGTAGTCAGGAATGCGAGGAGATCGGCGAGTTCCGGGCCGCTCAAACTGACGTCTTGAGGCAACAGCGAGCGCCCGGCAGCGCGCGCATCCACCAAGGCTTGCGTCGCCTCAGCAGTGTTCACCAGCAGGTCATAGACCTGCGTTCCGGGATCCGTTTGCGGCCAGTAATAAATGGCGTTCATCCCCTCGGGGTCGAGGTGATGACGAACGACGTCGGCCAGCGCGTTGTACGCGCCGGAGTGCCCGTACGGGGCGGTGAGTTCGACGTTGAGCAGGCTGGGAGTGCGGAATTTGAAGCGGTCTTCCACTGCGCCGGTAACGCGCGCGCGCCCCCAATCTTGGGTGGGCGCTCCCAACCCGTTGAGATCTCCTTTGCCGCGGCCGAGTTGCGGAATGGCGAGAATGTGGAAGTCCTCGTCGGTGAAGTGGTCGCCGGCATGGCAGCTCGCGCAGCTCGCGCCGCCGTATGCGGGCTCGCGGAAGAAGAGGAGCGCGCCGCGCTTTTGTTGCGCGTTGATCGCCCTTAAATCGCCCGTTACATAGCGATTCCATGGATTCTCGACGAAAAATTGCGACTCCTGATATGCGGCTAAGGCCAGCGCGATGGTGTCGTAGTGAATCAATTCCGCGGCCGTGCCCAAAGGAGAATTGAAAGCCTCGCGGAACAGGGGCAGCCAATTCTCGACGATCTCTCCGGCGCCGATGCCGTAGCGACCGAGCCGCGCGCCGAGGTGAAGTCGGACCTGCGAGCGCGGCTGCCCGTTTTCGAAGCTGGAGGAACGCATCTCTTCTTCGGAAGTCACCGGGAAGCGGGCTTGGGCGGCAGTGAGAGTCGGGCCTGCGTTCGGATCGCTGGAGGTCGGACCCGGAGAATCCGGCGTGAAGATTCCTCCGTCGGAGAAAATTTGCACGCGCCCATCCCAAAACATGCGCTCGCGATAGAGCGCGATGTTGAAGGTGGTCGGCGAGTTGCGCGGCACGTTGGGGCCCGCGTCGTAGCCGTTCGCGGTGGGGGATTGAACTCGACCGGGGCCGAGTAGATTGGGATTGAGCGCCTCAACGCCAATCGGCAGGGTCAGGGCATCGGCGCCGGCGAGCAGGGGGTGATGGCAACTCACGCAAGAAGCAGTGAAGTCCCCACCCAATGATTTGGTGAAGAAAAGGTGCTTGCCGAGCACCACCAGCGGATCGTCCACGCTCGGAATGCTGCGGCCATCCTCGATGACGAGGCGCTCGAGCTGGCCGGTGAGTCCGTGTTGCAGGATCAGCGCGCGCAGTTGAATGTCGGTCTCGGCGGGGTGCGGGCCCGCGCCGGAACTCCCACCCAAGCAGCCGGTCCACGCCGCGGCGGCCGCGGCGGCGAGCAAGGCAACGATGAGACGCATGCGCGGGAACCTCATGGCACTTATCGGCAATTTCCGACTCTGGGTCATACAAGGTTTGGGCCTTGATTTCCAACAACTCCAGGAAGAAGGGAGTTGCAGCCGAAAAGAGGAGTGGACCTTCCCTCATGAGTCATCCCGCGCAGATTGATCCGGCCTCGAGTTCCAACACCACCAACGCGGCCTCGCCGATTCCGAAGGAAATCGGATTTAGCCCGCCCGAAGTTCCGAGTTGGCTGTTGAAGCACGCCGGTGAGCCCGCAGCGGAGCGCCGTTCGCTGCGCCTGCGGCTGGCGGTTGTGGAGCACGATCTCGGCCAAGGTCTCGACCTTGCGGGCCGTGAAGATTTTCGCTGTCTGGCGCGGCGTGAAATCCAAGCCTCGGACGAAGTTGTCGCGCAAGCGGTGGGTTTGCTGCGCGATCTTGCGCCGCGCGGATTGATCTGCGACGAGGAGGGCGATGGCGCACGTCTGGCCCTCACGATCGCCGCGGCTGAATTGGTGGAACGCGGTCAGGTGGCCAGTCTGCTCGTGATCTGCCCGGCGCGCGACTGCGCGGAATGGGTGGAGCGGCTCAACGCGGGTTTTGGACTTTCCGCGCGGCAGTGTGGCGAAGATGGGATTGGACAACTCGCCGACGGTTCTGCGTGGGTGATCGATCACGGAACGGCTGTCGCGCGCGCTCAGCAGATTCACGACCGCAACTTTGGTGTGGTGCTGCTCGATGAAATCCATGAACTTGACCGTAATGCCGTGCGGGCCTTGCGTAACGCCCTGCGCGAGGATCTGTTCCTTTTCGCGCGCACTTCCTCCCCGCTGGATGACGGTTTCCCGGCTCTGCATCGCGCGCTCGATCTGGTGCGCGGCAACGTTGCGCATCCGCTTGGCAATTGGGAGGAGTTCCTGAGCATCTTTCTGGGAAATGACGCGCGAGCGCAACTTCCGCGCAAGGGCACCGAAGATGAGTTGCGCAATCGACTTACGGCCTGGGTGCGCCGCGACGCCACTTCCACCGGTGGAGATGCCGGCGCTCGGCGTGTTAAACGCTCCGTGAAGGAGCATTTGGTGGACGCCCAGCCGCGCGAGAAGGAGTATCTCGATCAAGCTTGGCGTGCTGCGTTGGGCTTTCCGGAATCTGCGCGCGGACATTACCTCGCGGCGGTGTTGGGCGGTCCGTGGGCCTTCGCCGAAGCGGTGGAGAAGGCGATCGCCAACAATCTCGTGCAGGAGCCGGCGCTGCGGCGCGTCCTGCAAGACCTGGTCGTGCGCGGACGCAGCATGCGCGAAACGGCAAAGACCGCGCAAGTCGCCACGATAGCGCGCAAGATTCAGAAGGATCGCGACGCGCGGGTGTTGATCTGCGTGCGCAGCGGCGCGACTGCCAACGGGCTGGCTCATGCGCTCGCGCAGGCGGGCTTCTTGGATCAGACCGACGTGCTGAAGGAAAACCAGGAAGGCTTGAATCGCATGGCGATTCAGCGCTTCGTGCTCGGTGAGCGCAAGATCCTGATCGTTCCCGACGGAGCTGCGCGCGGTCAAGCCGTGCCCTGTGTGACCGACGTGATTCACTTCGGGCCCGCTCTCGAAGCGGCGGAGCACGTCGCGCGCATGGAGCGGCTCGGCAACGCCGACGGGGCTCAATGCGTCATCCACCGCATCGTGCTGCGTGGCACGCCGGAAGAGAGCGCGATCCACACGGCGCAACAACGCCTCGGCTTCCATGATCTTGAGGCCGACCAAGTCTGTGGCTGGCTCGCGGATCTCGGCTTCCCGGCCGGCGATGCTGGGTGGACTCGGCTGTTGATGGAACGCGTCGAGGCCGTGCTCTCAGGCACTTCGCGTGAGGATGAGTTGTTGCCGCTGCTGGAGCGGCGCAAGCGCGTGGAATCGGCCCGCCAGGAACGCCGTCGCGCGGCGGACCGCGTGTTGGGCAAACTGCAAGCGAGTCGGGCCGCCTCCCGCATCCACTACTCCACGGAAGCTCCGCGCTTCACCGTGGCGCAACTCGTCGCCGCGAGTTTGGAACTCCGTCAAGGCGGGTGGCGCGTCACGGAAGACAAGCGCATCCTCCTCGAGCACGAAGGCAAGCACTTCGAACTGCGCGTTCCCGAACGCAGCGGACGAACACTGCCGCAAGCGCCGAGTCCCGAAGCGGCGGTATTGGATTGCGAGCCCGGTTCTTGGGCTTGGGAGCGCCTCACTCAGCAATTCAGGGAAGGCTCCTCATTCTTCCTTGCCGACGCGCGTAGTTATCCGCTCGATCGAGTGCGCAAGCGCTTGGCAGAAAGCCTGGGTGCCCACGGTTTGGTGATTGAAAGTCTTGAGATCGTGGATTCGATCGAGACCGTTTCTGCGGCCCTCACCTTCCGCGCCACCGCCCATTCCGGACCCGAGCGGCATGAAGCCTTGCTCGAAACACGCTCCTGCCCAGCCGGCCATCAGCTCGATGCGTATCTCGAGGCGCCCGAAACATTGCCGTGGCCCGACGGCTCGCGCACTCCCTTGGTGCGCGCGATCGAGGGAGAGACCGCTGCGGCCGTCGAAGAAGCCTTCGCACGCGCTGGCACCGCCATGGAGTCTGCGGTGCGCGAGCGGGAGGAACTCGGCAGCTTCCTGGCGGACGCAGCCGCGCGGCCCGCCACGCTGCACCATCCTGCAGCCGCGTTGGGTCTCCACGCGGCCGTCGAAGGCTTGGTCGGTCTGTTGTATCGCACGGCTACGGTCGAGGCCCGGGTGCGGCATCGTGATCAAACCGCGTCCTGGCCCATTCGCCTGCAGTGCGTGCCGGTCAGTGGCGTGATCTTGGGAGAGATTCCTGCGCCGAGCGGCATTAGCGCCGACGCACCTCTCTGGGCATGCGCAGGAGGCCACCTCGTGGCCGCCGGCTCGATCACGGTTTGTGCGGCCGAAGGTTGTACGACCGGACTTTGCGCAGTGCATGCTGGCAGCGATTCCGGTCTGCACGCATGCGCTGAATGCGGCGCTGCCCACTGCGCGGAACACTCACAGGCTTGCGCCGGATGCGGCACGAGGCTGTGCGCCGCGCATCTCACCGTGCTCGATTCAGGCAGTCCGGCTTGCTCCGGTTGCACCGAGACCTTGGAAGACGGTCGTCGATTCTTGAATGCGGAGATCGCATGGTCGGCTGTTTAGACGCGTGCTGGAGCGCGCGCGGAAATGGAGCGCAGTGCGCTTTCCGGACGCTGGGC
>CAZCXL010000032.1:0-13808 GCA_964502625.1 uncultured Planctomycetales bacterium
ACGCGGCGCCACGCTCACCCAAGCGCTCGCGTCCACGGGCTTGTTCACTTCCTACATGGTGAACATGACCCGCATCGGTGAAGAATCAGGAACGATCACGGAAACGCACGCCGAAGTGGCGCGCTTCTACCGCGGCAAAGTTGAAACCACCGTTCAACGGCTGGCTTCACAAGTTGAAACGGTGCTGATCATCCTGATGTCCATCATGGTGGCTGCGGTGCTGATTGCCCTCTACCTTCCGATGTTCGAACTCTCTGCCGGTTGAAAACCTCGCCATGAACCTTCTTCCGCTTCTCCTCCTCTGTGCCACGGCTCAACAGCCCGTCGACGCTAGCGCGCCGGCGAGCGGCCCCGGTTTCACCTTGGATGACTCCAACTTGCTGGAGTTCCACGCCCGGAACATGGACGTCCGTGACGCCTTCCGCCAGTTGCGTCTGCTCTCCAAGCGCAACATTGTGGTTGCGCAGAACGTGAGCGCACAATTCAGCGGAGACCTCTACGAAATCTCCGCGGATGACGCGATCGAAATGATCTGCCTCGGCGCAGCGCTGCGCGCGGTGGATCGCGGTAGCTGCATCTTCATCGAGCCGGCTCAATTCGAGACCCGCATCTATGAATTGAAGCACGCTCGCGCTGCCGACCTCGCGGTCATGATCACGCCGATGCTCAACGAGAATGGTCGGGTCACGGCCTCTTCGGCGAGCCGCCAAGGCCTGACCCCCAGCCCGGAGGACGCCGGCGGCGACGACTACGCCTCCACCGAGGTGCTCATCGTGCGCGATCTTCCCGAGAACCTCGAGCGCATCGAGCGTCTTGTGAAGACTCTCGACGTCGAGCCCCGCCAAGTGCTGGTGGAAGCCATCATCCTGTCTGCGGAACTCCAGGACGATCATCAGCTCGGCATTTCCTTCGACAAACTTTCGGGAATCACTTACCAGGCGATGACCGCAACCAGCGGCGCGGGGTTCAACCTCGCCAACCCGCCGATTGGCAGCGCTGAACTTCAGGACGGCATGATTCGGGGCATGACCGATTTCGCTGGCGACGTGGCCGACGGCGGTCTGTCGATCGGCTGGATCAACGGCGACGCGGCGATGTTCGTGCGCGCGCTGCAACAAATCACCGACACGCGCATCCTTGCCAACACCAAAATCGTGGCGCTCAACAAGCAGCGCGGCGAGTTGCTGCTCGGTCGCCGCGACGGCTACATCACCACCACCGTTACCCAGACCAGCGCGGTGCAGACCATCGAATTCCTGGAGACCGGAACTCAGTTGATCTTCCGGCCCTTCATCGGAGAGAACGGACTCATTCGTCTGGAGCTTCACCCGGAAGACTCAGACGGCGGCATCAACGATCGCGGCCTGCCATTCGAGGAAACCGCAGAGATCACCACCAACATTTTGGTGCGCGACGGCAACACCGTGGTGATTGGCGGTCTCTTCCGTGAGAAGACCGTCGCCACCGAACGCAAGATTCCGCTGCTCGGTGACATTCCGGGAATCGGAATCCTGTTTCGCAGCAACGTGGACGTCACGACTCGCGAAGAACTCGTGATTCTGCTGACTCCGCGCGTGCTCAACAGCGGCACCTTCGGTGCGACCGCCGAAACCGATCCGGTGCGCACCGATCTGCTCGGATTTGAAGACGCCTTGGCCGGCATGTGGCGTGAAGCCGCGGCCCAACTCGACGCCGCCGGCGATCCCGCCTCGGCCCTGATCCTGCTCGAGCGCGCCAATAAAGGCGGTGCCCGCTCGGCCGACGCGATCCGCGCGCAGCGTCAGCGAATCTACGAAACCCTCGTTCCTTCGCAGCTCGGAGCAGCTGCGGACGCGCGCATCCAAGAGCAGATGCAGCGTGATCTCACCGGAGGCCAGCAGTAAGCATGAAAACCCTCACTACCTCTCTCATTCTGGCGGCTGCTTGCAGTGGCGCCTGCTCGAGCATTCCTGAGCGTCCCGGCTCCGACAATCAAGGATCCGGCGACTACGCCGCCTCGCGCAATCAAGCATGCTTGCTCGAAGCGCAGCAAGCTTTCACTTCGGGCAAATTTTCCGAAGTTCCGAAGGCTCTGAGTCGTTGGCAAGGGTTCATGGATGATCCTCGTCCGCTTGCGCTGCTCGGCCGCGCTGCGGCTGCCGAGGGCAGGTACCCGCTCGCCGCCGGTTTCTTCGTGCGCGCGGGAGAACTCGCGCCGGCGTCCAACGCGATTGCGCTCTGGACTGCGCAAGCCTTTGAGGCCACCGGCGCCTGGACCGAAGCAGCCAAGTCTTATGCAAAGGCAACTGCCTTGGATCCTGAGAACGTTCAAGCAGTGCTCGGCAGCATGCGTGCCGAAACGGCGTCCGGCAACGCCGCCGCCGCGCTTGCGATTGCATTGAAGGAATGGAAATCCTTCAACGATGAAGCGGAGTTCGTCGCGATGAGCGCCGACCTCGCCTTCGCCAATCATGAGTTCGCACTCGCGATCGAGTGGAGCCTTGCCGCTGGCAAGTTGGGGGTGGAGAACGAAGGGCGAACGGAACGATTGATTTTGGCCTACGCCTGGACCGGCAAGCACGCAGAGGCGGTGGCCGAAGCCGCGCGTTGTGATGCCGAAATCCTCGCGCCGGCGGTGCAGCGCGCCGTCGGTAGCTCCGCGCTTGCGTGCGGCCAAGGACCCGCCGCTGTTCGCTACACCCAAAACTACCTCACCACCCATGCGACGGACGCTGACGCTTGGCTGGACCTCAGCCGCGCCCAATTCCTCTGTGGGCGCAACGAGCAAGCCCTGGGCGCTGCGGAGCAAGTTCTAAGCCACTCCCCGCAAAGCGCTCCTGCGCAGCTCCTGCGCGCACACTGCCTTTTCCGGCTCGGCCAGGATGAACTCGCCGCTCATGCGTACGCGGACGCGCTCGCCTGCGGCGCGGATCAGAACCAGATCCAACCCTTCTTGGATCTGCTTGTGATGCGTCCTGGAAATTCTCTTCAGCCCCAGGCGGCGTCATCCGCAAATGAGGCGACCTTGTCCGACCAGGACTAGTCCACTCGTTCATGCTCCGTGCCACCCCCGCCCGTCGCTCAGGCTTTACCCTGCTTGAGATGATGGCGGTGTTGACGATCACAGGCGTTCTGCTTTCGTTCTCGGTGCCCAAGATCGGCAAGAGCGCGGAAGCGGTGCGCGTGGACAAAGCCGCCTCTGAGTTGCGCAGCCTCTGGCGCGCGGAACGCCGTTACAAACTCGAACGCGGATCTTTCGCGCCGGACATCTCGGATCTCGAGAACGCAGGCTACGTGAACGCGCATTTCAGCGAATCATTGGATCCGTTCTCCTACAAGGTGCTGGTGGGCACTCGCTCCAAGCTCATGCTGGAAGCCAAGCGCAACGGCACCGGGCTCTGGTTCGGGTCGCTTCAAATTGACGAGTTTGGCGAATTGACCGGAAAATCTCAGAGCAAGGAGGGTGATCTTGTTATTCCGTAAATCCCGCATTCGCGGCGCCCGCGGCTTCACGCTGCTCGAAGTGATCGTTGCGATCACCGTAGTCAACGTGTTGGTGTGCGTGATCGCCCGTCAACTGGTTGCACACAGCCAGCTCGTGGACGAGTTGGAGGAGTGGTGCAGCGACAACCCGGTCTACTACATCGACCCCGAAGTGGATCCAGCGGCGCGCGCGACCGAATTGCCGGCCAACCTGCGACTTGTGGCTCCTGAGGCGCGGTGGGTCGATCAGGTGGAGGACAAGTTCGCGGTCAGAGTCACGCAAGTTGACCGAGACCTCGAAAGTCTGACCTCCGTGGCCAGCGTAACCCAGATCAACGGGTTCTAGATTGCAGGCCAGCCGCTCCATCCGGCGCCGCTCGCGCAGCGGCCACACGCTGATCGAGCTCGTGGTCGTGGTGTGTCTGATGTCGGTGGGATCCCTGCTGGCGATGCGCGGCACCATTCCCTTCTACGGAATGGTGAATCATATCAAGGAGCGCGCCGAAAGCGCCCAGGAGCTGATGATGGCGCGCGAATTCCTGCGCTTCGACCTCGGCGGGGCGCTCACGGCGCTGCCGACGAAGTCCGGAGGCCTCGCGATCGTTCGCGAGCCCGACGTGGCTGCAAAACACGGCGTCCTGCTCGGCGTCGCTGATCTGGGAATCCAGTACCGGTTCGCCAACGGTCAGTTGTTCCGCGAGGACATGGTCTACGGCGAAACGATGGTCGTGGCGGACAACCTCGAAGGATTCGTGATCACGCGCGTCGGCGGCTTCGAGACGCGCATTCAACTCGTGGACGGATCCGGTAAGGAAGTCCGCACTGTCACTTTGGTATGGCCCAAATGAAACTCATTCAACCTACGCCCGCAAACCGCGCTCGCGCGCGTCAACGTGGAAACACCATGCTCTTGGTGCTGATGCTGTCCACCGTGGCGCTCGGCATCACAACTGTGGCCTTCCGCACCACCAACGATGCGGTGGACACCGAAGGCTACCAAGCCGATCGCGATTTCCGTGACCAAGTGATCTCCGGCGCGCTAGCGCGCGGCGTGCAGTTGCTGCGGGAAGGAGATCCGAAGAAGGATCCCTATCGCTACGTTGAGACCGCGGACATGCCCGACGGAAGCAAGTTCTACACGCTCGTCACGATCGAGAAGAACAAGGTGAAGAAGGCAAAGAAAGGTGCCCCCCCGACACTCGATGATGAATTCACAGTGACCGCCACTCCGGGAACGGCGAAGGACTTGAAGAAATACGGTCCTAAGAAGGACAAGGACGACGATGGGGATGATGATGACGATGACGATGGCGACGATGGCGACGACAATGACAATGGCGATGATGATGACGATGATGACGATGACGACGATGACGACGAGGACAAAGGCTGCGACGGCGGCGGCAAAGACGACGGAAAAAGCAAGGGCGACGGCAAAGACAAAGGCCGCGGCGGCGGCTGTGACGACTGAGCCAGCCTGACGGAAGGCGGAAATCCGGTAGCATGAGCCCCACGCGTGCCTGGATCCGCCTTCTCCAGCCTCGTCGCAACCCCCGCCCCGAGCTTGCATCGGGGCCCGGTGCCGGAGTTCGCGCGCCGCACCGGCCGCTACTCAGTGCGGTTCGCGCGTGAAGCCCGCGATCTCGAAGAAGTGCAGCGGCTGCGCTTCGAAGTATTCAATCTGGAACTCGCCGAGGGACTCGAGGAATCCTGGGCCACCGGACTCGATCGCGACCGCTTTGATGCGCAGTGCCAGCATCTGCTCGTCACCGACGAGGAATACGGCCGCGTCATTGGCACCTATCGTCTCCAGACCGGAGAAGCAGCAGCCGCAGGCGCCGGCTTCTATTCCGCCGACGAGTTTCGTCTGGAATTGCTTCCTCCTTTCGTACTCACGCAATCTGTTGAACTCGGCCGCGCCTGCATTGCGCGCGAACATCGCAATCGCAACGTGCTGTTCCTGCTGTGGCGCGGACTCGCCGCGTACATGCTTTGGCATCGCAAGCGCTGGTTCTTCGGCTGCAACTCACTGACTTCCCAGTCTCCGGAATACGGCCTCCGCACCTGGCAGTGGCTTCAGGAACACGGCCACGCGCACCCGGAGTTCCAAGTGGAGCCGCAACCCGACTGGGCGTGCCATCCTGTCGCCGCAAACCAGCCGGACCCGGAAGCAGGGCGCGCCGTGGAAATACCCCCGCTCTTCGGCATCTATTTGCGCTACGGCGGGCTCGTCTGCGGTCCGCCGGCGATAGATCGCTTCTTCAAGACAGTGGATTTTTTCACCGTTCTCGATCTCGCACGGATGGACGAGGCCACCTTCAACGCCTTCGCGATCGACCGCGGTTAGCGGCGCGGCAGGTATTCTCAGCAGCGTGGCGACCCTCCGCGCGGCCCTGCGCTTGACCGCGATCGCGCTGAGCATCCTGATTCTCATTGCGTGCTGGCTGCTGCGCATCCCAGCGCGCTTGCTCGGTGAGCGCATGGCGGTGCGCTTGCGTGAACGCCAGATGCGTGCTTGGGCGCGCGCCACGCTCGCGATCATGGGCGTACGCGTGGTGCGCGAGGGCGCGCCGCCGCCGCGGCCCTGTCTGCTGGTCAGCAATCATCTTTCCTATCTCGACGTGCTCGTGCTCTGGAGTCAGACTCCCTGCTCCTTCCTCGCCAAAGCCGAAGTCGCGCGCTGGCCGGTGCTCGGCCTGCTCACGCGCTGCGCCGGAACGCTCTACGTCGATCGCGCGTTGCGCACCGACGTCGCCCGCACCCTGAACTCGCTGCGCGCGCGCCTGGAACTCGGCGAAGGCCTGGTCATTTTTCCGGAGGGCACCAGTTCTCCCGGTGCGGCAATCCTGCCCTTCCGCAGCAGCCTGTTCGAGGCTGGCGCCGCTCTCGGTCAAGTCTGGCCCGCCGCGATTTCTTACGATACGGGTCTTCCGGCACGGCCGGCCCACCTGTGCGTTGCCTGGTGGGGCGACATGCAGTTCCCGGGTCATTTCTGGAATCTCTTGAAGCTCCCGCGTCTTCACGCCCGCGTCCGTTTCGGCGAGCAGCCGGTGCGGGGCGCAGACCGCAAAGTGCTCGCGGCAGAATCCCACGCAGCCATGCTGGGCCTTTTCACTCCCACATTCCCGTGCCCCGACGCCGCCTCCTGATCGCCGCGCATAGCGGACTGCTGGATCAAGCGCTCGCGCTCGTCGAGAGCCTGGACGCCGAGGCTTACCGCACGGGAGTTCCCGCGGCGCAACTCGCTGCACCGGGAGCGCATTTGCGTCACGTGCTGGACATGGTGGATTGCCTGCTCGCGGGCTTGCCCGGCGGCGTCGTGGATTACGAGTCGCGCGCGCGCGACACGCGCGTCGAAAGTGATCCCGCCGCGGGTCGCGTCGCGTTGCTTCGTGCGCGCGAAGCCCTGGACGCGCTCTCCGCGGCCACGCCGCCCGAGCGCCTGCGCATCCACGGCGACACTCCGGTCGGAATGGAAGGTGAGCGCGTGCTCGCCGAGAGCACGCTGGAGCGTGAACTGCAATTCCTGCTCAACCACGGGCTGCATCACTTCGCGCTGATCGCCGTGGGGCTGCGCCTGCGCGGCCGCGCAGTGCCCACGGACTTCGGCTTGGCGCCCTCCACGGTCCGCTGGCTCGCCACCCAGCCGCAGGAGCGCTCCGCATGTGCACACTAACCTGGCTGCGCCGCGCGGACGGCTTCGAAATCTTCTTCAACCGTGATGAGAAGAAGTTGCGCGCTCCTGAGCGTCCGCCCGAGGCTTTCGAACGCGACGGCGTGCGCTTTCTCGCTCCGCGTGACGGCCAAGATCTGGGTACCTGGATCGGCGTGAATGATCGCAGCTTAGCGGTAGCTCTGCTCAATCGCTACGTGCCCGACGCCGGGCCGGTGCGCGAAGCCTTCCGCAGCCGCGGCCTTCTAGTGATGGATTTGCTCTCTGCCCTGCATCGCTCCGAAGTGGGGGAGCGCCTCGCGGAAACCGAGTTGGAGCGCTACCGCCCCTTCTCCATCTTGGCCGCAGACTTAGCAGGGCGCGCGCGCCTCTTCGAGTGGACGGGTTATCGCCTCGAAGAAACCGAAGACCCCGACGGGCTGATGCCGCTCGCCTCGTCCTCCTTCGACCAGGCGCTCGCGCGTGTGCATCGTCGTCAGCTCTACGCCGACCTCGTCGCCAAGCGCGGCGCGCCGCCAGACGAGCAAGCGCTGTTGGACTTCCATTGCAGCCATGACGGCGGCCCCGGTCCTTTCTCGGTTTGCATGCACCGTCCCGACGCTGAAACGCGCTCCTTCACGCGCGTGAGCGCGAGTCCTGCCGGAGTACTGTTGCGCTGGCGCGCTGGCGCGCCCTGTTCCGGAGCCGCAGAGTTGCGGATGGAACTGCCGCGTGCGGAGCCCCGTTGCGCCGCTTCCTGCTGATCTGGGGCGGACTGCTCGCGCTCTCCTATGCCACTTGGGCATGGCGAGTTCCGCGGAGCATCGCGCACGAAAACGCACTACCTTCCTTTGAGGCGCAGGTTCTGAGTGAGGAAGCGGGCGCCCTGCATCCGCTTGCTTTCACCACTCATTTCGCCTTTGCGCACGCGCGCCCGCTCGTTCCAGTCGGCGAGCCCGTGCTGTTGCTGCACGGCAGCCCGGGCAGTCACGCCGATTTCCAGGAATTGCTTCCAGCGCTCGTGGAGCGGGAGTGGATTGCTCCTGACCTGCCCGGCTTCGGGATTTCCCGCACCGGAGGACCGTTGGCGCCGCTGCTTCCGGACTACTCCGTGCTCGCGCACGCCGGCTACGTCTTGGAGTTGCTGGATCATCTTGGCCTGGCGCGCGTTCACGTGGTGGGTTTCTCCATGGGCGGGGGAGTGGCGCTGGAGTTGGCGCGACTCGCGCCAGAGCGGATCGCCTCGCTTGCGCTCGTGTCGAGCATCGGCGTGCAGGAAATGGAACTCTTCGGCAGCTACGAGATGAATCATCTCGTGCACCTGTTGCAACTCGGTGGGTTGCGATTTGCGCGCGACTGGGTGCCGCACTTCGGCACTTTGGACGGCCCCTTCTTCGGCGTGGAGTACGCGCGCAACTTCACCGACACCGATCAGCGCCGACTGCGGAGTGCATTGTTGGCCTGGAACGGCCCAGCGCTGATCTTGCACGGCGCCCAAGACTTTCTCGTGCCCGTGGCCGCGGCTCATGAGCACGCCCGGCTCATGCCGCAAGCCGAACTCCGCATTCTCGAGGATGCGGGCCACTTCATTCCTTGGATGCAGACACGGGAATTCGCCACCACGCTGACCCAGTTCTTCGTCGCGGCGGAAAGCGGTGCGGCCGCAACCCGCGCCAGCGTTCCCGCCGCACAGCGCGAAGCGGCCTTCGCCCCGTTCGACCCCACCACCATCCCTCCCTTCGTGGGCTTCGCACTTGCGCTCGCCATCTGCTTGCTAGCAGCCGCCACCTTGGTAAGCGAAGACCTCACCTGCATTGGCGCCGGCGTGCTGGTGTCTCAGGGCCGTATTGAATTTCTGCCCGCAGTGGCGGCCTGCTTCGCCGGCATTTTCATCGGCGACATGCTGCTCTATCTTGCTGGGCGCATGATGGGCGCTGGAGCACTGGAGCGCGCGCCGCTGCGTTGGGTGCTGACTCCGGGCGGAGTCGCGCGCGCGCGCGCCGATTTCCGCCGCCGCGGACTCGCCCTCATCTTTCTCTCACGTTTCATGCCCGGTCTGCGCCTGCCTACCTACTTCGTGGCGGGCCTGCTGCGCGTCGGAGCGCTCCGCTTCGCGCTCTTCTTCGGGATCGCCGGCTTGGTTTGGACTCCTGCGCTGGTGGGCATCTCGATTCTGATCGGCGCAGAGGCGTCAGAAACGGTGAAGCAATTCGGCGAGTGGGCGCCGTGGGCCGCAGCGGGATTGATCCTGACGCTGTTTCTGATCGTGCGCATCGGCGTACCCGCGCTGACCTGGCGCGGACGCCGCTTGCTGCTGGGCGCTTGGCGGCGCAAGGCGCGCTGGGAATACTGGCCGCGGTGGATGTTCTACCCACCGGTGGTGCTGTTCGGCGTGCTGTTGCCCGCGTTGCGTCATCGCAGCCTGCGCCTGTTGACCGCCGTGAACCCGGGAATGTCCACGGGCGGGCTCGCGGGCGAATCCAAGTCCGCCATTCTGGATTCCTTACGCGCCGGTGAAGACCGTCCAGAACTTGCGCGCCACATCTTGCTGGCGCCCGCTGCGCCGGCGGAGCGTCTTGCGCGGGTGCGCGCGGTGATTCCGGAGTTCCCGCTCGTGCTGAAGCCGAACGTCGGTGAGCGTGGACGCGGTGTGGTGATTGCGCAGGACGCCACCGCGGCCCTCGCGGCGCTCGACGCGCATCCGGGCCCGCTGATCGCACAGGAATACGTGCCTGGACTCGAATTCGGCGTGTTCTACGCGCGCACGCCTGGCGCCACTCGCGGCAAGGTCATTTCCGTGGCCTTCAAGGAGCTTCCGGAAGTGCTGGGAGACGGTCGCTCCTCCTTGGAGTGCCTGATCTTGTCGCATCCGCGACATCTCAACATGGGGAAGTATTTCCTCGAGGTGAATGCCGCACGTCTCTCCGAAGTCCCGGAGCTCGGCGCAAGGATCGTGCTCTCTCCGCTCGGCACTCATGCGCGCGGCGCCACCTTCCGCGACGCCAACTCTCTGCTCACTCCCGCGCTCGAAGACGCGATCGAGCGCATCAGCGCGCGCTTCCCCGGCTTCCACTTTGGCCGCTACGATTTGCGCGTGCCCTCCGAGGCCGACTTGCAGGCGGGTCGTGGCTTGCGCGTGCTGGAACTCAACGGGCTCACTAGCGAACCCGCACACATCTATGATCCCAGCGCGCGCCTCCTCCCTGCGTGGCGCATGTTGATTGCGCAGTGGCGGCTCGCCTTTATGATCGCCGCTCACAACGTCGCCGCCGGCGCGCGCCCCTCCACTTGGGGCGAGATTCGCGCCGGACTCCGACAGCACCGACATGCCTGATCCCGCCGCTGTTCCTTTCGACTCCATGCGCCTCGAGGCCGTGGTCAGCAGCGTGAACGCGCGCCTGAAGCGCGGCCCTTCCAACGCGCCGGCCTACACCACGATTTTCGGCGCGGGTTTCAGTTATCCACTCATCCCGCTCGCCTCCGTCATGGTGCGCGACGTGCCTTGGTGGTTGCATTGGAGTCAAATTTCCGCCGAGGGCGCGGCCTTTGTCGAACGTCCGGTGAGCGGAGCCGCTCTCGATGACTTCACCACCTTCGAGCGCTCCTTCTGGTCAGACATTCACGCCTGTCCTGAACGCCCCGCCGCACTTGCTCTCGATCCGCAGACCGGCCTGCCCGACGTCGCCAAGCACGACGCGATCTTTGCGGCCTACCAAGCCTTGATGGACCCGCGGCTTCCCGGCGTACTGAGCGACCCAGCGCAGCGCCGCGGTTACATGCGTGCGGCAATCGAGCGGATCGACAAGCGCGTGAACCGTGCGCACGTGCTGCTGGCCAGCATCCTGAGCGCGCAACAGAGCCCGGAGTGGAGCACCCGATTCCGGCGGCCCTTCTGCCGCACGGTGTTCACCACCAATTTCGATCCGCTCATGCAGCGCACGCTGCAACTGGTCCAGACGCTCTACTTCATGACCGACCGTCCAGAGTTGCTCGAACCGCCGAGCGACGACGAGCATCCCGCCATTCACCTTCTCTATACGCACGGCAGCGTGCATCGGCACCTGCTACTGAACACCGCCGAAGAAATCGCGCGCGCGCAGACCCGCAACGCGCCGGCTCTCTCCGATTATTTGAAGCACAAGGGCGTGTTCGTGATCGGCTACAGCGGCTGGATGGACACGGTCATGAGCGCGCTGCGCGCCTGCGAGTCCTTCGACGGCAATCTCTATTGGTTCAACGTACACACGCCGCAGCAGGCGGCGCAGTCGCTCTCGCGTGAAGTTGTGGAGTTTCTGGCTTCCCGCCGTGGCAACGCTTTCTACGTGCAAGCCACCGCCGACGAAGCGATGGCCGCGCTCCACTCCGCCCTTGGTCTGGGCGATGCCCCGCGCTTCGTGCTGGATCCGCTCGGCCCCATGCGCGCCGCGCTCGACGACGTGGTGCTGCCGGAATCCGTTGCCGCCTCCGCCTCGGCTTCAGGTGGCGAGCCGCAGAAGGGCCAGTTGATTCTCGCCAACATGCAGGCGCAGTTGGCGCGCACCCGTGAGCGCTTGAAACTGGCGCATGAAGTTTTCCAAGATCCGTCCATTGCGGAAGCCGGAAAATCTTCGCACGCAGTCCGTCGCGCGGTAGCGGCTTCGGAAATGCAGAAGGCCGACGCCGCCTACGCCGCAGGTCAACTTGAAGACGCGCTCGCGCTATGGCGCGGCGTCGCAGCGGAGCCGGCGGGGCTTGAACCCGAGGTGCTCGCGCAGGCGTGGCAGAACGCGGGAGTCACGCTCTACAACCTCGAGCGCTACGCCGAAGCCGCGCAGGCCTACACCTCCGGGCTGGCAGTGGCTGCGCCCCAGTCTGCCGCGCGTTTCCAATTGCTCTCGGCGCGCGGCTACCTCGCGGAACGCGACCGGAATTGGCCTGCCGCGGAAGCGGACTATCGTGCCGCGCTCACTCTCGCGCACGCGGAACACAACGTAGAGTGGGAGTCGGGCGCGTTGAACGATTTGGCGGGAGTTTTGATGGAGGTCGAGCGCTTCGACGAAGCCATCGCTCTCTTCCAGCGCGCACTGGAGTTGCCGAACGCGCCCATTTTCCAGCGCATGCGCGGCACCAACAATTTGGGAGTGATTGCGTATCGCCGCGGAGACGTGGTCGGCTTCAAGCAGCGCATCGCCCAGGCGCATGAGTTGGATCCGGAGAGTGCCTATCCGCCCATGAACCTCGCGCTGATTCAGTTGCTCGAGGGCGAGGCCGAGGGCGCGCAGGAGGCGTATCGCAAGGCGCTACCGCAGATGACGGACGCGGATTTCCTGCGCCGCGCCACTCTGGATCTCCAGGAGGCCCAATCGCGCTTCCATCTGAATCCTGCCGACGTCGCTGCCACCGCGGCGCTCATCACGGCGCGCGCCCAAGAATTGGGCCACTAATCGAGCGCGAAGAGCAGGAACTCCGCGCCCTCGGGGCCGGCCCGCAGCCGAAGTTGCGCTGCCGAGGAGACTCCCGCGCCGTCACCCGCAGCGAGTTCCGCGTGCTCTCCGGGATTGGTCTCCAGCGTGAGACTGCCGCGCGCCACCTGCACCCAAGCATGGCGGTCCTGCGCAAGCGCGTGCTCCACGCGTGCGTCCGCATCGAGCCGCGCCAGATGAACCTCGGCATCGCTGTAAATCGTGAGCGCGCCGTCGCGGCCGTCGGGCGCGGCGATCACTTGCAGACGGTTACGCGCCATGTCTTCGCCAAAGCGCTTCTGCTCGTAGCCCGGCGCGATTCCGCGCCGCGCGGGCAACAGCCAAATCTGCAGCAGATGGCATTCCTCGGTGCGCGAGGCGTTGTGCTCGCTGTGCTGGATGCCCGTGCCGGCGCTCATGCGCTGCACTTCGCCGGCGCGGATCACGCCGTCGCCGCCGGTCGAATCTTTGTGCGCCAAGCCGCCGCTGAGCGGCACAGTGAGGATTTCCATGTCGCGGTGTCCGTGCGCGCCGAAGCCGCGGCCCGCCGCGATGAAATCTTCGTTGATCACGCGCAGCGCGCGAAAGCCCATCCACGCGTCCTCGTGGTACTCGCCGAAGGAGAAGCTATGCCAAGTGCGCAGCCATCCAAAGTCGAAGTGCCCGCGCTCGGCGGCAGGGCGGAGGGTGATCATCGTCGTCGTATCGGTCAGGGGAGGTGGAAGTTCAACGGGACGCGCAGAGGATCCGCTGCGCTCGCGGAAGGCGGGACGAGCACGGTGGCTCCGGCAACCAGGCCTGTGTGATGCAGGACCAGGACTTCGAGGATGCCGGGAGCAACCTTGAGCTGGCCACTGACCCGGAGTTGTCCCTGGATCCTAGACGTCAGCATGCGGCCGCTGGATTCGACGGCGCGGATCTCGAACACCCCGGACATTTCCTCGGGCATCTCGAGTTGGACAGAGGCGAGTGGCACGTAGGCGCCGAGCGTCGCTTCGGCGTGGTGACTGAATCGGGTGTCGGCACGCGCACAGGCCATTCCCTCGGGATTGCGCGAGACCACGATCCATTCGTCAGCATCGAGACCCTCGAAGCGGACGCTGTCCAAGTTCTCGACGGTGACGGCGCGGCGGTTGAAATCGAATGGAACACCGGCGCGCTGCAGCAAGAGAGTGGTGCCCGGCGGCGCCGTGTGGTACACGGTCAGTGTGCGCACGTCTTGCGGCGAACGGAATTCCACAAGGGATTCTCCG
>CAZCXL010000033.1:0-9590 GCA_964502625.1 uncultured Planctomycetales bacterium
AGCCTGCCGGACTGCTGCTGGCCATGAATCACGGTGAGACGGCTCCGCTCTGGGAAGGATTAAAAAATGCCCTCGGAGCAGCGGCCGAACGGTTGACCGTGGTGGACCTTTCCGCCGATTACCGTTTATCCGACGCGGACGCGGGCTGGAGTTACGGCCTGCCGGAACTGCACCCCGTTGCGAAGGGCACACCGCGCATCGCCGCAGCCGGTTGCTTCGCCACGGCCATGCAACTCGCGATCGTGCCCGCCGCGCGCGCGGGTCTGCTCGATGGTGCGCGGCCCATGATCGTGCACGGCATCACCGGATCCAGCGGCAGCGGCGCACAAGCCAAAGCCGCGACGCACCATCCGCACCGGCACGACAATCTCTGGGCCTATGCCTGGGATGGACATCGCCACGAAGCGGAGGTGATCGCCCTGCGCAATTTTCCGCAAGGAGCGCCGCCGCTGCACTTCACTGCCTGCTCCGGCCCTTTCAGCCGTGGCATCCACTTGAGTGCCGCGCTTTCTCTCGCCCGCCCGCTCACCAGCGCAGGGGCACGCGAAGCCTACGCGGCGACGTTCTCGAACGCGCAGTTCGTGCGCGTGCTCGATGCGGGCACTCCGCAACTTCGCGCGGTCACGGGTTCGAACCGAGTCGACCTCGCCGTCGGGGTACGCGATCAGACCTTGCACGTCTTCGTCGCCCTCGACAACGTGATCAAAGGCGGCGCGGGCCAAGGCCTGCAATGCTTGAACCTTGCCCTCGGATTCCAAGAGTCCACCGGACTGCCGCTCGCCGGCCTCGGTTGCTGACATGACTGCCATCGCCACCGCCCTGCCTTGCCTCTCTGAATTCCCTGCTTACCACCGTCTCACCCTCGACGTCGTGGGCGCCGAAGGTTCGGAGATCTTGCTCGCTGATGGTCGGCGCGTGCTCGATCTCTACGGTGGCCACTGCGTCAACACGCTCGGCGCCGGCGACCCGGAGCTCGGCGCAGAAATCCATCGACAATGGCGCACGCTTTCTTTCGCCACGAATCTTCTGAATCATGCGCCGCGGCAACGCTTTCTCGAAGCATTCGCGCGCAATCTCCCTACGGGAGACTGGCAGGTCTTCTGCAGCAACAGCGGCGCGGAAGCCAATGAGAACGCCCTCAAGATCGCGCTGAAGGCTACCGGCCGCAGCCGTGTTGCCTGCTTTGAAGGAGCCTTTCACGGCCGCACCGCAGCCGCCAACGCAGTAACGGATGGCAAGGCGTGGTGTCCCCCCCCCTTCGAGGTGCTGCGCCTTCCGTGGAACACCGTGCGCGGCATTGACGCAACTTTGGCCGCCGTGATCCTCGAGCCGATCCAGTCGCTGGCGGGCGTGGTAGATCCGCCTGCAGGATTTCTCGGCGCCTTGCGCGTGGCATGCGATGCTGCCGGGGCCGCGTTGATCTTCGACGAAGTCCAGACCGGCAACGGCCGCCTCGGCACTCCCTGGGCTTCCCAGTTCTACGGTCTCACGCCCGATGTTTTCACCACCGCGAAAGGCGCGGGCGGCGGGATACCGATCGGTCTCACTGTCGTGCAATCCGAGTGGGCGAAACGAGTGCCCCACAGCGCGCTGGGCAGCACTTTCGGCGGAGGCCCGCTCGCGCTCGCGGCAGCCGCGCACGTTGCGGATCGCATCGCGGCGCCTGGATTCCTGGAGAATGTGCGCGCCGTCGCCTCCGTTTTAAGACGTTGCACCGGATTAGGTCCCGTGCGCAGAGTGCGCGGCGAAGGCCTGCTGCTTGGACTCGAGTTGCACGAAGGTCATCTCGCTGCCGCCCTGCGCGACGCCTTGCTCGCGCGGGGAATCCTGACGGGAACTTGCGACGATCCGCGCGTGCTGCGCCTTTGTCCTCCCTTGACGCTCACGCCTGAGCAGGCCCAGCGTCTTCCCGATGCACTCGCTGCGCTTCCGAAGCAGTGATGAAACTGTCTGCTCCCCCCCGGCTCGCGGGATTGCATCATCTCGGCGACCTGGCCGGCGCCGAGGTCCAAGCGCTCGCGGCGCGCGCGTTGGAGCTCCGCTCGGGCGCCAGCGCCGCCGACCTCACAGGACGCGCGCTCGGCCTTCTATTCCTGAATCCCTCGCTGCGCACCCAGGCCTCCTTTCAGCGCGCAGCCCAGCGCCTGCGCATGGATTTGGTCCATCTGCAAGGCGATCGCCTGTGGGCGTTGGAAACTCGCGAGGGAGCGGTCATGGACGGCGTCGCCGCGGAACACGTCAAGGAAGCCGCTGCCGTGCTCGGCCGTTACGTGGACGCGCTCGGCGTGCGTTCCTTCGCCGGATTCCGGGATCTCGCCGAGGACCTCGCTGATCCCTTGGTGAACGGATTCCGTCGCCACGCCGGTGTACCCGTCATCAACCTCGAGAGCGCAATGTGGCATCCGTGCCAAGCCCTCGCGGACTGGACCACTCTGGACCAAATGCGCGTGTCACAACGCAGCAAATTCGTCCTGACTTGGGCCTGGCATCCCAAGCCTTTGCCGCAAGCCGTCCCGAACAGCACACTGTGCATGGCTGCGCAACGCGGCATGGAAGTCGTGCTGTTGCATCCTCCGGGCTATGAGTTGCACCCAAAGGTCATGGCGGAGGCGCGCCGCCTCTCCGAAACCTCGGGCGGCTCCGTGACCATGACTCACGATCGCGCCGCGGCCTTCGCCGGCGCAACTGTGGTGTACGCCAAGTCCTATTCCAGCCTGCGTCACTGGAGCGACCCCGCGGCAGAGACCGCGTTTCGCGCGGAACTGCGCGACTGGTGCGTGCGTCCGGAGCATCTCGCACCCGGGGCGCGCTTCATGCACTGCCTACCCGTGCGCCGTAACGTCGTCGTCGCCGACGCCGTGCTCGACGGCCCCTCCTCCATCGTGCTTGAGCAGGCCGAAAACCGCCTGCACGCTCAGACCGCCATTCTCGAACGCCTCTTCGCCTGACCGCCATGTCTCACGACACCATGAAAGAATTGATTTCCGCCGCGCCGCACGTGCGCCTGCAGCGGGGCCGCATCCTCGTGATCAAGGTGGGAGGCTCCTGCCTGCAGCGCCGCTCCGAATTGGAGACCCTCTGCGCGCAAGTCGCCACGGTGCATGCCTTCGGCGCCCTTCCGGTGATCGTGCACGGCGGCGGCCCGCAAGCCGATGCCGTGCAGCGCGCGCTCGGCGAAGAGCCGCGCAAGGTCGACGGTCGCCGCGTCACTTCCGCTACGGCGATGCGCGCGGTACGCATGAGCATGGCGGGTGAATTGAACACGGAACTCGCGGCGGCGCTCTCTGCCGCAGGCGCGCCCGCGGTGGGATTGTGCGCAGCCTCCGCCGGCATTGCGCTCGCGAAGCGTCGCCCGCCCATGCAAACCACTTCGGGAATCGTGGATTTCGGCGAAGTGGGTGATCTCGTCGCGGTGGATACGGCGCCGCTGCGCGCGCTGCTCGCCAACGGCGACGTGCCGGTGGTATGCCCGCCCGCCTCCGACGGCACGGGCGGCTTTCTCAACGTCAACGCCGATTCGCTGGCCGCAGAACTCGCGATTGCGCTTGGCGCCGATCGACTCGTGCTCGCGACCGGAGCCGCAGGCATCTTGCGCGATCCCAGCAACCCGCGCTCGCTGCTCTCGGTACTCAACCTCGAGGAACTGCGGGCGCTGCGCGCTCAAGGCGCGCTGGTGGATGGCATGCTCGTGAAGGCCGCCGCGATCGAACGCGCCTTGGCCGGCGGCGTGCCCCAAGTACACGTCATCGGCGGATCGGATCCGCGTGCATTGCTCGTCGAGCTCTACACCAATCACGGCGCGGGCACGATGCTCACGCGTGAACCGCACGGAACCACGAGCATCCCGCCGCAATCGGCAGCGCTCACTACGGCCCAAGCCTGATGAACGCGCTCGCTGAACTGCTGCGCGCGCTGGTTGCGACGCCGAGCCCTTCCGGAGAGGAAGGCGCGCTCGGCGACGCAGTTGCTGCGCGACTGCAGTCAGTCGGCTTCACCACCGGACGCGCCGGCGCAGGAGTGGTGGCCGAAGCCGGACCGGAAGGGGCACCGGTGCTCATGCTGTGCAGCCACCTCGACACGGTGCCTGCCGGCGAGCATTGGAGCGCGGATCCGTGGCAAGTGGCATGGCGCGAAGATCGTCTCACAGGATTAGGCGCGAACGACGCCAAAGCCAGCGTGGCAGCCATGATGCGCGCAGGCGAGGAGTGGCTCGCGCAAGGCGCGCCCGGCGGTTTTCGACTGCGGCTCGCCTTCAACGCACTCGAAGAGACCACCAACCGCGGCATGGAGGAAATGCTCGTTGCGTGGGGTAAGCCGGACGCGGCCGTGATTGGCGAACCCACGGGACTGGAAGTCGTGAGTGCGCAGTCTGGACTGGCCGTGCTGGAGGCGGAATGGACCGGACGCTCCTGTCACGCGGCACACGTCGGACGCGTCGAGCATGAAAACGCCCTGCTCCTTGCGGCCCAGGATCTCGCGAACTTTCCGAAGTGCCTGGTGCTCGGCGAAGCCCATCCGCAATGCGGGCCGAGCACAGTAGCGGCAACGGTGCTGCACGCGGGTGAGCGCCACAACAAGGTGCCCGACCGCGCGCTCGCGGTGCTGGATGCGCGGCTTGCGCCGAATCTGAACGCAGAACGCGCGCGCAGTGAAGTCCAAGCCCGGCTTCCGCACGCGCGCGTGCGGATTCGTTCCGAGCGGCTGCGCCCCTTCGAAACCAGTTCCGACCATCTCGTGGTGCGCGCCGCGCTCGAAGCCGCGCAACGCGCTGCGCCCGTGGGATCCAGCACCATGTCCGACATGGCCTTACTGCAGGGCATTCCTGCCGTGAAGTGCGGGCCGGGACGGACCGAACGTTCACACACCCCGAACGAGTTCGTGACGCGCCAGGAACTCGAAGCCGGCTTTCGCTTCTACGCGCGCTTCCTCGCGCTCGCGCCGGTCGCGCAACTCGCATGACGACGCAACATCACAAGCCCATCTGGGATCGCGGCGAAGCCGTGGATCCCGCCATGCTCGCCTTTACCATCGGCGATGACTGGCTCATGGACCGCGAATTGATCGCGCACGATCTGCGCGTCTCGCTCGCGCACGCCGACGCGCTCAAGCGCGCCAAGTTGCTCGACGCCGCAGCACACGCGCGGATCAAGTCGGGACTCGAAGAACTCGTGCGCGAACACGCCGAAGGCGCTTGGACGCTGGACGCCGCAGATGAAGACGTGCATAGCGCCGTGGATCGTCGCTTGATCGAGAAGATTGGCGAGGACGGCAAACGACTGCACACCGGCCGCAGCCGCAACGAGCAGGTGGCCACCGCCATGCGCCTCTGGCTGCGCGACGCCGCCTCGCTGGCGGGCGAGCAATTGACTGGCATGGTGGCGGCCTTCGAGCAACTCGTCGCGGAGCGCGGTCAACTGCCCTTGCCGGGCTACACGCATCTGCGCCGCGCGATGCCGTCCACGGTGGGTGATTGGGCCGCGGCGCACGCAGCCGCCTTGCGCGCGGACGCAGCCGATCTTGCCGCCGCCGCGGAGCGTTGGCGGAATTGCCCGCTGGGCAGCGGCTCGGGCTACGGCCTGCCCCTGAAGTTGGACCGCCGCTTTCTCGCGCGCAGCCTCGGCTTCGTTGCGCCCGAAGACCCGGTCACCGCGGTGCAACACTCGCGAGGCCGCGCGGAACTCGCGTACCTCACTGCGCTCGAAGGCATCGCGCTCGACCTGGGCAAGATCGCGGCGGACCTCTGGCTGTACAGCGCGAAGGAGTTCGGCTTTCTCACTCTGCCGGCTGCGTTCACGACCGGATCATCTTTGATGCCGCACAAGCGCAATCCGGATTTGATCGAGTTGGCGCGCGCGCAATCGCGGCAGGTGGTCGCCGACCGCACGGCCTTGCTGGCGGTCATCGCTGACTTGCCCAGCGGCTATCACCGAGACTATCAGTTGATCAAGCCGCCGGTGTTTCGGGCGCATGCGCGCGTCACGGGGTTGCTGCCTGTGTTCTCAAGGCTGCTGCTTGCGCTCGAATGGCAGGCAGACGCGCTCCATGCGGCCGTGGACGATCCCGCGCTCAACGCCACGGCGCGCGCGCTCGCGGCGGCAGCCCAAGGCGTGCCTTTCCGCGAGGCGTATCGCGCAGTGGCGGGCGAAGTCGGTCCTACAGAAGCTCGCTGACGACGTTCGTCACTCGGCAGCCGGTGCGATCCGCAGCTTGGAAGTGCGCGGTGCGCCCCCGCAATGAACCGGGAATGAAAATCGTCTTGGAGGCGCCGCCAGACGCGCTGGTGACGCCCGTGCCGAGCAGGGCCGGGTGAGCAATTCCCAACGTGAGTCCAGCGCAACCCGGAACGTTGGTCGCACCGAGTTGAAGCGAGGCCAGGAAATACACGTTGTTGCCGGGCGAGCCCCAAGAAGTGAACAGTCCGTTCGGGCCGCCTGCCGCGCCGGGAACGATGTCCTCAAGGGTGAATTCGTACTCCACTACGTAGCCGCGTACATCCACGGCGACGGAGTCCGTGACGTCATTCCAGGTCGGCGCGGGAATCGGACCTCCGATGTTGCAGTTGAAGAAGTGCGCGACATGTTCCGTGCCACCCGAGTTGTTGGGTTCGCCCGGATACCACTTGGTGAAGGCCGAGATGGTGCCATCCACCCAAGTCCAACCGCCCGCCGGTTCACTCGAACCCGGCGGTTGAAAGTAGCCGATCCAAGGTCCGATCTGACAACTGAACGCGTTGGTGCTCCAGTATTGACTATAGTTCACAAGTTCGAAGCAGAACTGGTTTTCCGTATCGTCGCTCATGGTGGCGAGATGCGCGCCGGACGCGAGGGCAGCGCTCTGCGCATCGGTCCAGGAGATGGCGCCCGGGGCGTACACGGCTTCGTACCAGTGGCCGTTGCCGCCGCCGGCTGGGGACCAGTGCGAAGCTTGAGCGGCAAGCCCTGGCGCGAGCATGGCGCCGGCAGAGAAGGCAAGGATGCTGGGAAGGGTGCGCATGGGGGTTGAGGCCATTGTCCACGGCCTGCTTGAGATTAGCCGAAAATTGCAAATTGTGGGGGGATCAAGGCAGGCGGGGCGCCCGACCGATAGAGAGGCGCCGTGTTGGCTTTCGCCGCCATTCCGCGAGCCGGAATTCTTCTCGCCCTGATTCTGACCGTCTCGGGGGGGGTGAGCGCTCGCTGCCAAGAGTCGGCAGGCGCAGCGCGGGAAATCGTCGCCGCCGGCTGGAAGGCCTTCGAATGCGGCGACTTGGCGTTGGCTGAAGCCCGCTTCCGGGAAGCCACCTTGGCGTCCGAGGCTGAGGGTTGGCTCGGTCTAGCCGAGGTGGCACGGCGCAGCGAGCGTCCGCTGGAGGCCATCATGGCCTTCCGCGAATATATCTCACGGGTTCCCGACGATGAAGCCCGACGATTGGACTTCGCACGACTGCTCTCTTGGGAAGGATTACACGAAGAGTCGGAGTTTGAATTTCACAGACTCGCCGACGGCAGCGTGGATCCCGCAATGCGCGCCGCCGCGCGACGCGGACTTGCCGATTCGCTCGCCTGGTCGGGGCGGCATCAAGCAGCGCACGCGCTCTATCTCGCGGAGTTGGAGCATTCCCCTGAGGATCCCGGAATCACGCGCGCCCTCGGGGAGCTCGAGTCGTGGCATGCGCGTCATGGCAGTGCCTTGGCTTGGTTCGAGCGCAGCTTGGCCGCCAGCCCTGGAGATGCGCGAACCCAGGAGTTGGCAGAAGAATCGCGGCACCAACTACGGCCTGAGGCGTTTGTGCGCGTGCAGAGCTTCGCTGACGACGCGGATTGGCGGCGCAACAAAGTGCTGCTGGGCGCAAGCGGAAGCTTGCTCCCGAGCGCGCGTCCGGATTCGCGCTCCTCCGTGGCCGTCGAATATGCCAGTTACCAGGACGCCAGCTCACGGAATCTTGCGCGACGCAGCCTCGTCCTGTGGCATCGCGAGCGCCCCAACCCCTTTACTGCGCTCGAATTCGACGCGGCCTACGGGGAAGTACGCGGCGCGGAGAGTTTGCGCGGTGGCGTTCTCGCGGAGCATCAATGGCGGGATCGGGTTTGGACCTGGGCATCCATTCGGCGCGACGATTGGGCAGATCCCATCGCCGCACAACCCTTCGATCGCTACAACGGTGCATTCACAGTGGATCTCTTGCGCGGAGACATCGTGCAGGCCACCACTTTGCGGGCCGGCGCGATGACGCAGAACGCCCAAGGCCTGGGAGTGATCGGTGAAATCCAAGGCGGATCGATCGAAGACGGGAACGGCCGCTTCGAAGGATACTTTCAGGTGCATCGCAACCGGGAGTATGCGCCGGCGCGCCACAGCATTCCGCGGGTCTACCTACACCACCTCGCCTTCGATGAGATCTCACCGCTCTATTACTCACCAGAGAGTTTGGATTCCTGGGGAGTGGGCTGGCGTTGGGAAGCCAAGGAACAGGCGTGGAACGCCTACGCCGACGCCGCGGTGTTCTGGCAAACGGGAGCGGTGGACGACTACGGCGTGCAATTGGGCGTCGGAGTGGAGCGTGAGTTCGACGCGGGTTTCCGCGTGCGGCTAGAGACGAACTTTCTCTCCACCGACGATCGCGGTCTCAACGATCGCTACGAAGCCTACGCCCTGCTCCTCGCTGTGGTGGTGCCGTTCTGAGCATGCGCATTCGCTTCGCCGTGATTCTCGGTTTCCTCGTGCTCTCCGGCACGGCGGCGGGCATGGCCTCTGGCGTGATTGCCGTGCAGCCCAGCGCCGGCTGGCGCGAACTTCCGTCGCGCTTCGATCTGTTGGTGTCCCTCGCGCTGGTGCTGGGCGCGTGGTCGGTGTTCCGGTTTGGTCCGCAGCGTCTGCGCTGGCTCGGTCTCGGCCTGAGCTCGGCAGCGTCCCTGCGCTATCTGTTCTGGCGCGCGAGCACGACGCTGGCCCTCGACAGCCCGGTGGACGCCACTGCATGCGTGTTGCTCTTCGCTGCTGAGTGCTACACGGTCAGCTTGCTGCTGCTCGGACACTTCCAGACCTACAAACCGCGGCATCGCTCCACGCCGCAGGTGCCCGCGGACGTCGTCTGGCCCGACGTGGACGTGTTCATCACCACGATGAACGAAAGCGTGGACGTCGTGCGCCGCACCGCGCTTGGCTGCCGCGCCATGCGCTACGCCGGCTCCAAGCGAGTCTGGATCCTCGACGATGGCCATCGCGCGGAGATGCGCGCACTCGCTGAGGGACTCGGACTCGGATATCTCACGCGCGAAGACAATCTTCACGCCAAAGCCGGCAACCTCAACTCCGCGCTCAAGCACACTCGCGGCGCGCTGATCGCGCAGTTCGACGCCGACCACGTGCCTGTCGCAAGTTTCTTGGAGGAGACCGTGCCCTTTCTCCTCGTGGACGAGCAACTCGCCTTCGTTCAAACCCCTCACCACTTTTTCAACCCGGACGTCTATCAGCGCAATCTCCTGCTCGGCAGCACCGTAGCCAATGAGCAGGATCTGTTCTTCAAGGTCCTCCAGCCAGGCAACGATCACTGGAACGCTGCGTTCTTCTGCGGTTCGAATGCCGTACTGCGACGCGCTGCGATCGAAGAC